>JAJAYY010000141.1 GCA_026785965.1 Sphingomonas bacterium | reverse complement strand
GTGGCCCTGCCTGTGGGATGCGCGGGCCGATAGCCGAGTGGGCGTTGCATTTCAAGGGTTTCACGGATCTTCGCACGCAAAAGAACGAAAGCAGAACGAAAACGCTTGACAGCGCGAGAACACAAAGCGAACATCGGCGCAGAACAGAGGATTAAAGTCCCGTTTCGGAACTTAAATGACCCGTCCGGGTTAGGGCCACAACGACAGGGAATTAGATGAAGCTTGCACCGTTCGCCACCCTCGCCTTCCTCGCCACCTTGTGGTTCGTCGCCAAGCTCGCGCTTGAGGCGATCGCCGCCGACGGTGGAAAGATCGTTGCCGCGCTTCAGGGACGGTCGGTGTCAACACAGGTGATGTGCCCGGTCAGCGTGCGCTTCCAGCCGCGGGCAGAAGCGGTTCGCCGGCCGTTGCGGGCCCAGCCAGAATGGCGCGCCGCCGCTTGACCCGCGCGTAACTGGCGATACTGAACGGGATCACCGCGAGATAGACGACGGCGAGCAGCAGCAAGGTGATCCACGGCTCGTTGAGGGCCGCCGCGCCGAGCAATGCGACCCCGGCAAGCGCGAACAGGCGCGAGCCGCGGCGGATGCGGATCGAGGTCCAGCTGAAGGTCGGAATGCTCGAAATCATCAGCGCGGCGATGAAGATCGTCCACGGCATGACCAGCAGCCAGCTGCGAAATGCTTCATTGCCGGTGATCAGCCACAGATAGATCGGGATGAACGCCAGACCCGCCCCCGCGGGTGCTGGCACGCCGGTGTTGAAACCGGCGGCTTTGTGCGGCTGGAAGTCGGCATCGATTCGGGCGTTGAAGCGCGCCAAGCGCAGCGCGCAGGACACCGCCAGCGCGAGCGCCGCGATCCAGCCGAACTTGGGCGCTTCTTGCAGCGACCACAAATAGAGGATCAGCGCGGGCGCGGTGCCGAACCCGATATTGTCGGACAGGCTGTCGAGCTCAGCGCCGAACTTGCTGTTGGCCTTGAGCAACCGCGCCACTCGCCCGTCGAACCCGTCGAGTATTCCGGCACCGACGATGCAGGCGAGCGCGAACTGCCAGTCGCTGGTCCCGCCGCCGTCGCCATTGGCGGCCGAAATCGCGAACCGCACGCCGGTCAGCCCGAAACACAGCGCCAGCACCGTGATCGCATTGGGGACAAACGCACGCAGCGGGATGCCCCGCGCCGGGCGCTCGTCGATCAGCTCGCTCATTGGCTCGCGCCCGCCCGCTGCGGATCAACCCCGAACGCGCCGAGGATGGTTTCGCCGGCGATGGTGCGCTGGCCGAGCAGCACCTGCGATCCGGTCCCGGCGGGAAGATAGACGTCGACCCGGCTGCCGAAGCGGATCAGCCCGATGCGCTCGCCCGCGGCAATTTGATCGCCTTCATGGACGAATGCCATGATCCGCCGCGCGACCAGCCCGGCGATCTGGGTGAAGCCGATCTTCACTCCGTCGTCGCGCTCGACCAGGAAATGCTGCCGCTCATTGTCCTCACTCGCTTTGTCGAGATCGGCGTTGAGGAACTTGCCCGGGACATAAGCGATCTTGGCGATCCGGCCAGCGATCGGCGAGCGGTTGATGTGAACATCGAACACACTCATGAAAATCGACACGCGGGTGAACTCACCGGGCATGGCGTCGGCCAGCTCGGGCGGCGCGGCGACGGTGGTGATCATCGTCACCAGCCCGTCGGCGGGGGCGACGATCAGCCCCAGATCCTGCGGCGTGGTGCGAATGGGGTCGCGAAAGAAGGTCGCAACCCAGATTGTCACCAACACCATCAGCCAGCCAACGAAGTGACTGACCCCGCCATAGACGACCAGCGTGATGACCGCGGCAATGAGGGTGAATTTGCGGCCTTCGGGATGAACTGAGGGAAAGCGCCACTTGACCGTGGTCAGGTGGCTGTCGGGTTTGTCGAGCGATGCCATGCGGGTTCCTTAGGGTGCCAATCAACGCTGGGCAATCCGCGCGGTTGCCATGAAACGGACCCGAGCTTAAGGCCCGCCGCAACGCGTAACTAGCAAGCAGGACGTCAAACCCATGGCCAAGATCAAGGTGAAAAACCCCGTCGTCGAACTCGATGGCGACGAGATGACGCGGATCATCTGGCAATGGATTCGCGAGAAATTGATCCTCCCTTATCTCGACGTCGAATTGCTCTATTTCGACCTTGGCATCGAGAAGCGCGACGAGACCGACGACAAGATCACGGTCGAAGCGGCGAACGCGATCAAGCAGCATGGCGTCGGCGTCAAATGCGCCACGATCACCCCCGACGAAGCGCGGGTCGAGGAATTCAAGCTCAAGAAGATGTGGAAGTCGCCCAACGGCACGATCCGCAACATCCTTGGCGGGGTCGTGTTCCGCGAGCCGATCGTGATGGACAATGTCCCGCGCCTGATTCCCGGCTGGACCGATCCGATCGTGGTCGGGCGTCACGCGTTCGGCGACCAGTATAAAGCGACCGATTTTCTTATTCCCGGCCCGGGCAAACTGACGATGAAATGGGTCGGGACAAATGGCGAGGAAATCGAGCACGAAGTGTTCGATTATCCCGCCGCCGGCGTGGCGATGGGGATGTACAACCTCGACCAGTCGATCCGCGACTTCGCTTATGCCGCGCTCAATTACGGGCTCAACCGCGGCTGGCCGGTCTATCTGAGCACCAAGAACACCATCCTCAAGGCCTATGATGGGCGCTTCAAGGACATTTTTCAGAAAGTCTATGAGGCCGAGTTCAAGGAGCGCTTTGTCGCCGCCAAGATCGAATATCAGCACCGCCTGATCGACGACATGGTCGCCAGCGCGTTGAAATGGAGCGGCAACTTCGTGTGGGCGTGCAAGAATTACGACGGCGACGTCCAGTCGGACATGGTCGCGCAGGGCTTCGGCAGCCTCGGCCTGATGACCTCGATCCTCACGACCCCCGACGGCAAGACGGTCGAGGCCGAAGCGGCGCATGGCACGGTGACTCGCCATTATCGCATGCATCAACAGGGCAAGGCGACCTCGACCAACCCGATCGCGTCGATCTTCGCCTGGACCGGCGGGCTCAAATATCGCGGCAAGTTCGACGATACGCCCGAAGTGGTGACCTTCGCCGAAACGCTCGAGCGGGTGTGCGTCGAGACGGTCGAGAGCGGCAAGATGACCAAGGATCTGGCGATCCTCGGCGGGCCCGAGCAAGCGTGGATGACGACCGAGCAATTCTTCGAGGCGATCCGCGAGAATCTCGAAACGGCGATGGCCGGCTAGCGCGCTGCGAAGGCGTTGGGCGAGGTGACGCGCTCGCGGCGCACGCCGAGCCCGACCAAACGCCCCGGGATCCGCCGCAACAGCGGGAAGCGATCGAGCAGGCGCACCGGCCATGGCACAGTCAATGGCGGACCGCCCCCCAGAACCCGCCCGATGATCCGGTCCTGCGCCGCTTTTTGCGCGCTTTGGATCAGCCGCGTGGGGAGCATTCGCCGCTGCTGGACGCGGTTCAGCAAGGCGTCGACTTCCTCGCCGCGAGCAAGTGGGGCGGCCAGGATGTTCGCCGCCGCGACCGCGTCCTGGATCGCGAGGTTGATGCCAATGCCGCCGATCGGTGACATCGCATGGGCGGCATCGCCGATCGCGAGCAGGCCGGGCCGATGCCAGCAGGTCAGCCGGTCGAGCTTCACCGTCAACAGGTGCATCTGGTCGATGTTCGTGAGCACAACATCTAGCGGCCCGAGGATCGGCGCGGCGCGCTCAATCCGCGACCGCATCGCCGCGATGCCACCGGCGAGGAGCTGTTCGCCCATGCCCTTGGCGAAAATATAGGCGCATTGCCAATAATCGCCGCGATCGATCAGCGCCATCAGCGTGCCCTGAGCGATAATCCCGCGAAGCGTCAAACCGGCGCCCGCAGGCTTTGGCACGCGGAACCAGAAGACATCCATCGGCGCGCCAAGATCCTCGACAGGCAGCATGGTTCGGGCCAGCGAGGAGCGACCGTCGGCAGCGATGATTAAAGATGCCCGCACCTCGCGCCCATCGGCAAGTCGAACGCCGCTTACCCTGCCCTCTTCCTGAAGAAAGGAGTCAACTGGCGCGTCCATTTCAAGAGCGAAACCGGGATAAATTGCGGCCTCGTCACGCACGAAATCGAGGAACTCCCATTGCGGCATCATCGCAATAAACGGGGCCGGCGTGCGCAAATGGCTAAGATCGCCAAGCACATATTCCTTGCCGAAAATGGTCCCGCGGACCTCGTGCAATCGGTCGTGGGGCCGCGCCAGAAAGCGACCGAGGATCCCGAGCTGGTCGAGGATCTCCATGGTCGAGGGGTGGACGGTGTCGCCGCGGAAATCGCGGAAGAAATCGGCATGCTTTTCGAGCACTTGGACCGTAATCCCGGCGCGCGCGAACAGTAATCCAGCCATCATTCCGGCGGGTCCGCCGCCGACGATCAGCACGTCGGTCATGAGGTTCGCCGCTGCTTAACGTCACAAAGGTCGCAAGAGTCGTAGCCACAGCGACCATTTTGGCGGGTCTTGCGCCGCGCACCGGCTGGTGAGTGTCGTCCGCAGTGCGAGGACCGAGTCATGCGCCAAGGCTGACAGAGATTTTCCTACATTGGAAGCGGGCCAGCGACGGTGACAGCGGCGGCGCGCCATGCTTTAGCGGGGCCATGGCCGGCGGCATCACCATCACCCCTGCCCTGAGCGACGCGCTGACCATCCTCGGCGCCGCGGGGATCGTCATTCCAGCGTTCGCGCGGCTGCGGATCAACCCGGTGATCGGGTTCATCGTCGTCGGAATCATCGCCGGGCCGTTCGGGCTTGGCGCGCTGGTCCCGCTTTACCCGTGGCTCCAGGCGTTCAGCATCACCGATCCGCAGTCGATCGAGCCGTTCGCCGAGCTCGGCATCGTCTTACTATTGTTCTCGATCGGGCTCGAATTGAGCTTTCGCCGCCTGATCGCGATGCGCAAGATGGTGTTCGGGATCGGCGCGGCCGAGATGTTATTGACCGCAGCAATCCTGGCTGCCGGGCTGATCGCGGCCGGTTGGTTACCGCAAGGCGCGGTGTGGCTGGCGCTGGCGCTGGCGATGTCGTCGACCGCGCTGGTGCTGCCGATTTCGGGCACCCACAGCCCGGTCGGGCGTGCCGCGCTGGCGATGTTGCTGTTCGAGGACCTCGCGCTGGTGCCGATGCTGCTGCTCATCGGTGCGGCGGGTGGGGGAGCGACGGGCAGCCTCGCCAAGGTCGCGATCGAGGGCACGCTGGTGATCGGCGCGATCCTGTTGATCGGGCGGTTCGCGCTGCCGAGCCTGTTCGCGCAGGCGGCCCGGGCCAAGAAGCCCGAGCTGTTCCTCGCCATTTCGTTGCTGGTGGTGATCCTCGCCGCGACGGTCACCGCGGCGGTCGGGCTGTCGCCGATCCTCGGCGCGCTGGTCGCCGGGCTGGTCATCGCCGAAACCGATTATCGCCAAGAAGTCGAAGTCGTCACCGCGCCGTTCAAGGGGCTCGCATTGGGCGTGTTCCTGATCACCGTCGGAATGCGGATCGACCTGGGTGCGCTATATGCCGAATGGCCCGCTTTGCTCGGCGCGCTCGCCGGGGTAATTGTGGTCAAGACATTGGTCACCGGCCTGCTGCTGCGCATGGCCGGGGCGCGCGTCGCAGTCGCGGCCGAGACCGGACTGCTGATGGCGAGCCCGTCGGAAACCACGCTGATCGTGCTCGGCGCGGCGGGTGTGGCGGGGATATTGGGCGCTGACAGCGTCGCTTTCTGGTCGGCGGCGACCGCGATCGGGCTCACCATCACCCCGTTGCTCGCGACCCTCGGGCGGAGCGCGGCGCGGCGGGTCGACCGTCATATTGCCGACGAATTGCCGCCAAGCATCGCCGGGCGGACGATGATCTTCGGTTTCGGGCGGGTCGGGCAAATGGTCGCCGACATGCTCGAGGAGCATGGCCGCCCCTACCTTGCGGTCGACAGCGACATCGACGGTTTCATCGAGGCCCGCAAGGCGGGATATTCGGTGATCTACGGCGATGTCGCGCGGCGCGAATTCGCCCACCATCTCGACCTTGGCAAGGCCGCCGCAGTGGTGCTGACGATGGACGATCCGGTGCTCACCGCGCGGCTCGCCAAGCGGCTGCGCGGCGACCATCCCGATCTGCCGATCATCGCCCGCGCGCGCGATACCGAGCATGCCGCGACGCTGTACCGCGCTGGAGTGACCGACGCGGTCCCCGAAGCGCTCGAGGCGTCGCTCCAGTTGAGCGAGGCAGTGCTGGTCGACATCGGGCTGGCGATGGGGCCGGTGATCGCCTCAATCCACAAAAAGCGCAGCCAGTTGCGCGCCGAAATCATGGCCGCCGGCGAGCTGACGAGCGAGCCGCGCCTGGGGCACCGCCGGGCCCGCGATTCGGCGCCGGGACCATCGGCGGCGGGAACATATGTCGGCCCGGACGCTTGAGCGCGAATGGACGACACCCTCGATTGCCTGATCATCGGCGGCGGCCCGGCCGGGCTGACCGCGGCGATTTACCTGTCGCGCTTCCACCTCGCGATCATGGTCGTCGACGGCGGCAAGAGCCGCGCGGCGTGGATTCCCGAAAGCCATAATCATGCTGGTTTTCCTGGCGGGATTAACGGCCAGGAGCTGCTCGATCGGATGAAGGAACAGGCACAACTCTATGGCACGCGGATTGAAACTGGCCAGGTGACCCGGCTTGAGCGCGACGCGGAGTCGGGGCGGTTCGTCGCCGAATGGGGATCGGGACCGGTCGCTGCAAAGACCGTGTTGCTCGCCACCGGGGTGACCAATCGTCGCCCGCCGATGGACCCCGCAATCCACGACGATGCGATGGCGCGCGGACTGATCCGTTACTGCCCGATCTGCGACGGTTATGAAGTCACCGACAAGAAGGTCGCCGTGATCGGCACCGGCGATGGCGGCGCCAATGAGGCGCTGTTCCTGCGCAGTTACACCGCCGAGCTGACGCTGGTCGCGCCAGACGGGCGGCACGCGATTGACGACGCGCAACGCGCCGCGCTCGGCGAGGCTGGCGTGACCCTGATCGACGGGCCGATCGCAGCGATCGAGCCGGGCGAGAAATGCATCGCAATACGGGTTGGCGGCGAGACGCTCGAATTCGCCAGCCTTTATCCGGCGCTCGGATCGGACACCCACACCCTGCTGGCCGAGATGGTCGGGGCACGGTTGAGCGAAGATCAGTGCATCGGCACCGATTTCCATCAGCGGACCAGCGTCGAGGGACTTTATGCCGCGGGCGACGTGGTCCACGGACTCGACCAGATCAGCCACGCGATGGGCGAAGGCGGGGTCGCGGCGACGACGATCCGCAACGATCTGGCCAAGGACCGGCCGATGATGCGGGAGCCAGTCGAGCCCACGCGTTAACGGTTTTGCGGTCAGGCGAGGAATTCGCGGTCGATTATTACCCGGTCCTCGCCGAGCACCGCGATCGGGTCGCGGAACGGGATCAACGAGCGCTTGCCGTCGGGAAACAGGATTTCGAGCAAATCGCCAGCGCCGAAATTTTCGATCCCCGCGACCGTCCCGACCGGCGCACTGCTGGCGTCGACGCACGGCAGTCCGACGAGGTCGGCGTGATAATATTCGCCTTCCTCGAGCGGCGGGAGCGCGGCGCGGTCGACCTCGACGAGCTGGCCGCGAAGCGCCTCGGCGGCGGTGCGATCATTGACCCCATCAAGCCGCGCGATGGCGGTCTTGCCGGCGTCGCGCAGGTCGCTCACCGCACGAATTTCGCCGCCGACGTAGAGCCGGTCGTGGGCGCGCAGGCTGGCGAGGCTGTCGGCGAACAGCTTCAATCGCACCTCGCCCTTGATGCCATGCGCCCCGGCGACCGCGGCCAGCGCGATACGTTTGTGGCCAACGGTCGCCGGAAGCGTCATTCGATTCAGGCCTTGGCGGCTTCGTCGGTGGCTTCGCCTTCGGCCGGGGCCTGAGCGCTTTCGCCGGTCGGGGCAGCAGCGTCGTCGCCGGCGTCGCTATTGGGGGTCGCTTCGTTGACGGCTTCAGCGGCCGGGGCTGCGTCAGCGACTTCGGCAACCGGGGCTTCGTCGGCGACTTCTTCAGCAACCGGCGCTTCATCGGCGGCAGGCGCTTCCTCGGCAGGCGCTTCCTCGGCAGGCGCTTCTTCGGCCACAGGGGCTTCGGCGACGGCGTCTTCAGCTACCACTGCGTCCGCCGCGGGGGCTTCGGTCACGGCTTCAGCGACCGGCTCTTCGACCGCCGGGGCAGCGGCGGCGGCAGCAGCGGCTTCCTCGGCTGCGGCGGCCTTGGTCACGCGCTCCTCGGTGCGCTCCTTGGCTTTCTCGCCGGGGACCGCTTTTTCGGGGTTGTTGCGCGCGGTGCGCTCGCGGATCCCGGCGGCGTCGAGGAAACGCGCGACGCGGTCCGACGGCTGGGCGCCGACCGACAACCAATGCGAGATGCGCTCACCGAGCAGCTTGACCCGCTCGGGACTGTCCTTGGCGAGGAGCGGGTTATAGGTGCCGACCTTCTCGATGAAGCGGCCGTCGCGCGGGGCGCGGCTGTCGGCCACGACGATGCGGTAATAAGGGCGCTTCTTGGAGCCGCCACGGGCCAGTCGAATTGCAATAGCCATCTTGATTTCCTTCAATTAGAACTGAATGTTACAACTTATTTCTTAGAAAATTTGTCAAACCCCGGGGGAAGGTTGAAGCCGCCCCCGCCGAGCCCGGGGAGCGCGCCCCCGGCCCCACCGGCGCCGGGCATCATCCCGCCAAGCGCGCCTTCGAGCCCGCCCTTGCCCATCATCGCCGCCAATTTGCCGAACCCGCCCATTTTCTTGAGCCGCTTCATCGCATTGGCCATTTCCTGGTGCATCTTGAGCAATTTGTTGACCTCCTGGACGGTGGTCCCGCTGCCCTTGGCGACGCGGATCTTGCGCTTGGCGTTGATCAGCTCGGGGCGCAGCCGCTCCTTGGCGGTCATCGACGACATCATCGCTTCGAGCCGGACGAGAGCCTTGTCATCGACCGGGCCCTTGGCGAGGCCCTTCATCCCGGGCATCATCCCGGCCAGCGCGCCGAGCCCGCCCATGCGCTGCATCTGCGCGATCTGCATGCGCAAATCGTCGAGGTCGAACTTGCCCTTGGCGAGCTTGGCGGCGAGCTTTTCGGCATCTTCGATCTGGACGCTTTCGGCGGCGCGCTCGACCAGGCTGATGACGTCGCCCATGCCAAGGAGCCGGCCCGCGACGCGGCTCGGGTGGAACGCTTCCAATGCGTCGAGGCCCTCGCCCGTCCCGGCGAACTTGATCGGCTTGCCGGTCACCGCGCGCATGCTGAGCGCGGCGCCACCGCGCGCGTCGCCGTCCATCCGGGTCAAAATCACGCCCGACAAGTCGACTTCGCCGCCAAAGCCGGTGGCGACATTGACCGCGTCCTGGCCGGTCAGGCTGTCGACCACGAGCAACGTCTCGACCGGGCGCGAGGCGACGGCCACCGCCTTCATTTCGGCCATCAGCGCCTCGTCGACGTGGAGCCGCCCGGCGGTATCGAGGATCAGCACGTCATAGCCCTGCAGTTTCGCCGACTGGAGCGCGCGCTCGGCGATCTGGACCGGGGTCTGGCCGGCAACGATCGGCAGCGTGTCGACGCTCGCCTGGCGCCCGAGCACCGCGAGCTGTTCCTGCGCCGCCGGGCGGGCGACGTCGAGCGACGCCATCAGCACCTTCTTGCGCTCGCGGGTCGAAAGCCGCTTGGCGAGCTTGGCGGTGGTGGTGGTCTTGCCCGAGCCCTGGAGCCCGACCATCATGATCACCGCCGGCGGATTGACATCAAGGTGAAGCTCGGCGGTGTCCGCACCGAGCATCTCGACCAGCGCATCGTGGACGATCTTGACCACCATCTGCCCCGGGGTGATCGAGCGGATGACGTCCTGACCGACCGCCTGCTCGGTCGCGCGGTCGACGAACTCGCGCGCCACGGGCAGTGCAACGTCGGCCTCGAGCAGAG
>JAJAYY010000140.1 GCA_026785965.1 Sphingomonas bacterium | reverse complement strand
GTGCTGGGCGGGCGCGCGATGGAGGTGGTCGATGGCCCCGACCAGCTCGATCATTACATCGCCACTGCAGTGCAGGTGTCGGGGAATTCGCCGGTGCTGATCGACCGCTATCTGCGCGACGCGATCGAGGTCGATGTCGACGCGATCTGCGACGGGACGCAAGTCGCGGTCGCCGGCATCCTCCAGCATATCGAGGAAGCCGGGGTCCATTCGGGCGACAGCGCCTGCTCGATCCCGCCGTACAGCCTGTCGCCCGCGATCCTGGCCGAGATCGAGCGCCAGACCGAGGCGCTGGCATTGGCGCTGGGGGTCAAGGGGCTGATGAACATCCAGTTCGCGGTCAAGGACGAGGCGGTCTATCTGATCGAGGTCAACCCGCGCGCCAGCCGCACCGTGCCGTTCGTCGCGAAAGCGATCGGGCGGCCGATCGCCAAGATCGCGGCGCGGGTGATGGCGGGCGAGCCCTTGTCCAACTTCGCCGCCATCGACCGCGACATCGGCCATATCGCGGTCAAGGAAAGCGTGTTTCCCTTCGCGCGCTTCCCCGGGACCGATCCAGTGCTGTCACCAGAGATGAAGAGCACCGGCGAAGTGATGGGAATCTCGGACAATTTTGACATCGCCTTCGCCAAGTCGCAGCTCGGCGGTGGGATCGTTCTACCTGATGCTGGCACTGTATTCATCTCGGTCAAGGAAACCGACAAGCCGTTCATATTGCCCGCCGCAAAGCGCATGATCGAGCTGGGCTTCACGCTGATCGCGACCAGCGGGACATGCGCCTTCCTCACTGCCGAGGGCTTGCCGGTCGAACGCGTCAACAAGGTCGCGCAGGGCCGTCCGCATATCGTCGACCGGATCGTCGATGGCGGGGTGCAATTGATCTACAATACCACCGAGGGCTGGCAGTCGCTCAAAGACAGCCAGGCGATCCGCGAGGCGGCGATCAAAGCGCGTGTTCCTTACTTCACCACGGCGGCGGCGAGCCTGGCGACGGCGAACGCGATTGGGGCGCTACGCGGGCACGCGCTTGAAGTTCGCTCGCTCCAATCCTATTATTCGGCTTCGAAACGCTGATTTTCCGCAAGATCGCCCGCGTGTCCGCTCTGCCGAATGGTGAGCGCCGGGACGGTTTTGGCAACAGGGGTATGACGAGATGGCGAGCGAAAAGGTGCCGATGCTGGTCGAAGGTTTTCGCCAGCTGACCGAAGATGCCAGGCGGCTCAAGCTTGAGCGGCCCGAGATCATCGATTCGATCGAGGAAGCGCGCGCCCACGGCGATCTTTCGGAAAATGCCGAATATCATGCCGCCAAGGAACGCCAGGGCCAGGTCGAGGCGATGCTCGCCGACGTCGAGGATCGGCTGAGCCGCGCGCTGGTGATCGATCCGACCACATTGTCGGGCGACAAAGTGGTGTTCGGCGCGACCGTCACCCTGATCGACGAGGAAAAGAAAAAAATCCGCTACCAGCTTGTCGGGCAGACCGAGGCCGACGCCAATGTCGGGCGGATTTCGTACAATAGCCCGCTCGGCCGCGCTTTGATCAGCCGCCAGGTCGGCGAGGAAGTCGAAGTCACCACTCCGGCCGGCGAACGTTATTACGAAATCGCCAAGATCGAGTTCATTTGAGCCAGTCCGAGGGCGCCGTAAGCTGGACCAGTGCGACCGCAATCATCGCGGTCGTGACGGCGCTGGTGTCGATCGGGGTGATGGTGTCGGGATCGCTCGACCAGGCGGCGGGCGCGCTCGGCTTCATCCCGGCGCGGCTCGGCGGGCTGCTCGATGTGCCGGGCGCGGTAGCGGCGTTTCTGACGCCGTTCAGCGCGACCCTCGTCCACGGCGGATTGGTCCACCTCGCGCTCAACCTGGTGATGCTGGTGTGGGTCGGGAGGCAGGTCGAGAGCGTGCTCGGCGCGTCAGCCATGATCCTCGCTTATCTGGTCGGGGCGGTCGCTGCAGCGGCGGCGCAATGGATCGCCGATCCTGCGGCGATGGTGCCGATGGTCGGCGCGTCGGGCGCGATCAGCGCGTGGTTCGGAATTTACGCCTTGCTCGCGGCGCGGCCCAAGCCGGTCACGCGCTCGCTTTCACTCAACCGCGCGATCCACGCGGCGTGGCTGCTCGCGACGTGGGTGATTATCCAGTGGATGACGCAATTGCTCGCCGGAGGGCAGGGCGTGATGCTCGCGACCCCGGCGCATATCGGCGGGTTTATCGCCGGGCTGGCGATGCAGCGACCGTTATTGCTGTGGCGTTATCGCGGCGCCTGAATCGCTCGCTGACGTCTCGGGTTCGAGCAAGCGGTGGAGGTGGACGACGACATATTTCATTTCTGCGTCGTCGACGGTGCGCTGGGCGGAGCCGCGCCAGGCGTCTTCGGCGTCGGCATAATTGTCGAACAATCCGACCAAGTCGATGGTGTTGAGATCGACGAAGTCGAGGCCTTGCGGATCCTTGACGCGCCCGCCGAATACGAGATGAAGCTTGCTCATGCCCGGCCCGCTAGCACCAAAAATGACGCTTGCGAACCGGGTTGTGAGAGGAAGGGTCAGTCCTTGCGGCGGACCGAGCCGAGCGCGGCTTCGCTGACCCCCTTGATGATCGCTTCGAACGCCGAAGCCCCGGCATCGCGGGTCAGGTTGAGTTCGGCGAACTTGTCGCGCCCGGCCTGCTTGGCGGCCTCGACCGCAGCCGACGCGCTGCCGGTGATGCGTTCGCCGGCCGGGCCGAGCAATTTATCCTCAGCCTTGGTGCGCGGGAGCAAGGCAGCGAGCAAGGCGCCAGCGGCAAGGCCGCCAGCAAGCGCGATCAGCGGCGCTTCGTCAATCTGGTCGCTCGCCTTGGCACTGGCCTGCTCGGTGCGCTCGCGGGCGGTGTCATAGGCGTCGACCGCAGCGGTGCGGGCGGTGTCGTAGACATCGCCAGCGCGGTCGCGCAGCGAGGGGTCGGCGGGCTTGGTCGTGTCGGTGTGCTTGACGCTCATGTCACAGTCTCCGTCTTGCGGGTAATCCGCGGGGCGCGGCGCGCGCGCGGTTTGGCCGGTCGGGAAGCCGACTTGTTCGGCTTGTTCGCCTTCAACGCCGGAGCTTGCTTTTTGGCTGCAGGCTTTGACGTCATGGCGTCGTACAGCTTGACCGCTGCATCCTTGAGCGGATCGCGGGCGAAGAACATCGCCAAGGCGGCGGCGACTCCGCCGACCGCGACCGGGCGGCTGCGCACGGCATCGACCGCATCCTCGGCAATGTCCGCACCCTTATTCTTGGCTTTTTCCCACGCCTCGCTGGCGAGGGTCTTGGGCGCAAGCCGGACCTGAAGCTCCTTGGCGGTGTCGATCAACGCGGCGCGGCGTTTCGCGACTTCGATCCGCGCGGCGACGACTTTGGGCGCTTCGGTCATCGGCCGGCCCCCAACCTGGACTTCGCGATCAGGCCGAGTGCGCCGGCGATGCCGAACGCGATCACGGTCGCGGCGAGCCCGCCGGCGAGCGGTCCGATCAAGGTCGCCAGCACTAGCGCGATGGTCATGCACAGCACGACCACCCCGGCGATGACGAACAGCAAAGCGCCGACGAGCAGCAATGCGGGCAGCTTGAACGCCTCGGCCTTGGCCTCGGCGGTGACCCGGACCAGCCCGATTTCGGCACGGGCATAGCCTTTGCCTTCGTCGATCAGCCGACCGAATAATTCACCGATCGGCTGCTCGTCGGAATCGATGCCCGCGCTGGCCATCAGCGCTTGGTCGACTTGTCCTTGGTCGAGCCCTGGTCGAGCCCCGACTTGACCAAGCGGACGAGCGCGAAGCCGAGCACCGCGGCGCCGGCCAGCGCCACGCCCGGGCTTTTGCGGACGAAGTCGCGAGTGTCTTCGATCAATTCGTCGGCATCCTTCGAGGCGAGCTTGTTGGCGGTATCCTCAATCGTGGTCGCGGCGCGGCGGGCATAGTCGCCATATTGCGCGCCGAGCCGCTCATCGAGCTGCGCGGCGGTGTCGCCGACCAGCTTCGAAACGTTGGCGAGCGCTTCGCTTGACCGCTCGATCCCCTGGCCAACCAGCCCGCGGGCCTTGTCGGCCGCCTGGCCGCTGAGCTTCTCGCCGCTGGTGCGTAGCGTGTCGACCGCCTTCGAGCGCGAACTGGTGTGACGCGGAGTGGGATCGCTCATGATAAGATTGTCCTCGCTTGCGGTGCGCGAAGCGCCCGCGACGATGCTGTCGGTACCTTCGGGGAGCGTTTCGTTGTTATCGGCCATGCTACAATCTCCTTCGTAACGATCAACCCGGAAGCCCCGAGCATCGTTCCGGCGACGAAGCGGAAAGTTGCACCCTTTGTCGGGCGCCGTATAGGGGCCACGAACGAGCCCGCCCGCCGCTTCATCGAAAAGGCCCTGCCATGACCGCGATCGTCGACATCCACGCCCGCCAGATCCTCGACAGCCGCGGCAATCCGACGGTCGAGGTCGATGTCACGCTCGAGGACGGCAGCATGGGCCGCGCGGCGGTCCCTTCGGGAGCCTCGACCGGGGCGCATGAAGCGGTCGAGAAGCGCGACGGCGACGCCACGCGCTGGGGCGGGAACGGCGTCGGCGAGGCGGTGCGCAACGTCAACGTCGCGATTGCCGACGAGATTGTCGGGCTCGACGCCGAAGACCAGGCCGAGATCGACGCGGCGATGATCGCGCTCGACGGCAGCGCCAACAAGGCCAACCTTGGCGCCAACGCCATCCTTGGAGTCAGCCTGGCGGTGGCCAAGGCCGCGGCCGAGGCGCGCGGGCTTCCGCTGTACCGTTACGTCGGCGGCACCGGGGCGACGATCCTGCCGGTGCCGATGATGAATATCCTCAACGGCGGGGCGCACGCCGACAATCCGATCGATTTCCAGGAATTCATGGTCATGCCGGTCGGCGCGGACAGTTTTTCCGAGGCGCTGCGCTGCGGGGCCGAGATTTTCCACGCGCTGAAGAGCGACCTCCATTCGAAGGGGCTGAGCACCGCGGTCGGCGACGAGGGCGGGTTCGCGCCCGACGTCGCGTCCACCCGCGCCGCGCTCGACTTAATCGCCGGCGCGGTCGGACAGGCCGGCTACACGCTGGGCAGCGACGTCCTCCTGGCGCTCGATCCGGCGGCGAGCGAATTCTTCAGGAACGGCCGCTACGAACTGTCGGGCGAAGGCTTGAGCCTGACTCCCGATGAGATGGCCGATTATCTCGTCAGCCTGGCCGCCGACTATCCGATCGCGTCGATCGAGGACGGCTTGGGCGAGGACGACATGGCCGGCTGGAAGGCGGTGACTGACAAGATCGGCGGCCGGGTTCAGTTGGTTGGCGACGATTTGTTCGTCACCAATGTCGCGCGACTGTCGCAAGGGATCGCCGACGGGATCGCCAACTCGATCCTGATCAAGGTCAACCAGATCGGGACGCTGACCGAGACCATCGCCGCGGTGCGCATGGCGCAAAGCAATGGCTATACTGCGGTGATGTCGCATCGCTCGGGCGAGACCGAGGATTCGACCATTGCCGACCTCGCGGTCGCGCTCGACTGCGGCCAGATCAAGACCGGCAGCCTGGCGCGATCGGACCGCACGGCGAAATATAATCAGTTGCTGCGGATCGAGGAGGAGCTCGGCGTGCAGGCGCGCTATCTCGGTCAAACCGCGATGCGATCGTACCGCCCGAGCTAAGCATCGGGAAAAATTATGCGAATCCGCGCAAAAGCGCTTGCCATCATGACGTCTTTCTGATTCTTTGGAACGACCATGAGGGGGCGCACCAACAATATCGGATTGATCCGGCGGGCGATGTGGCCAGCGCTGGCGCTGGTTGTGATCGGGACGTTCGCCGGCCATGCCGTCGCCGGACCCAATGGTTTGCTCGCCTGGGGCGGCTACAATCGCGATTTGGGGGTGCGCAAAGTCGAGCTGGCGCAGCTTGAAGCGCAGCGCGCCCAACTGCGCCACCGGTCGGCCTTGCTCGACCCGCGCAAGGCCGATCCCGACATGGCGGACGAGCTGGTCCGCCGCGACCTCGGCCTGATCCGCGCCGATGAAGTCATCCTTCCGCTCGAATAGCTTGCGCTGACGCACCGGCATTGCCCTTAGGCCTTGGTCGCTCCTATACGCGCGCCGACAAGCTTTGATCTGGAGAGAGATGTGGCGCGTACCGCCAAGACGACTCCTGCGGCCCTCAAGCGCGCCAAGGCGGCGACTCCGCCGCCGTCCAATCGCGCCAAGGTGGCGACCTCGCCGCCGTCGAATCGAGAACGCCCTGCCGAGCCCACGCGCTTCAAGGCGTCGAAGGACGTGCTGCTCGATTTTTACCGCCAGATGCTGCTCATCCGCCGCTTCGAGGAGCGCGCGGGGCAGCTTTACGGGCTGGGGCTGATCGGCGGCTTCTGCCACCTCTACATCGGCCAGGAAGCGGTCGCGGTCGGCCTCCAGTCGGCGATGAAGGTCGGGCGCGACAGCGTCATCACCGGCTATCGCGACCATGGCCACATGCTGGCGTACGGGATCGACCCGAAGCTGATCATGGCCGAGCTGACCGGGCGCGCCGCGGGTATTTCGAAGGGCAAGGGCGGGTCGATGCACATG
>JAJAYY010000139.1 GCA_026785965.1 Sphingomonas bacterium | reverse complement strand
GTGTTGATGGATGTTGAAGCGGATCAAGGTCCGCTAATGCGCCTTCGACGCGCATTACCGGTCAGTCCGCAATCGGCCAATATTGGTCAAACGGCTTGGTGTCGCTAATGTCCGCTTTCCACCCAAAACAGACATTAGGACGAAGTCTCGCCAGACCCCACAAGACTCTGCGGTGAAGTAACCCCCTAAAATCTTCGCGGCTTCGCGCCTTCGCGTGAACCCATTCCTTGCGGCCCTCCTTCGTGCCTTTGTGTGAAACACTTTTCCTTTTTCTCGTCGAATGCGGTGTGACCCTTCAAGCGGCGACAGCATAGGATTTCGCACGAAGGCACGCAGCCAGTAAGAAATAATTAGAACCTTTCAGGTTCGTTTTTACTTTCCTACAGCAGCTTTATCGGTTAAGCGCGCTACATGGACCTGCCCGATTTCCTCCACTTCACCCCCGTGTCGCTGCGCCGCACGCACAATGGCTGGTCGCCCGAGCAGCAGCGCGACCTCATCCTTGCGCTGGCGCGCGGGGCGACGGTCCGGCAAGCGGCGAGCAGGCTCGGGTTCAGCCGCCAGTCGGCCTACATGCTCCGCCGCAAGTCCGGCGCGGAAAGTTTTGCTGCTGCCTGGGACCGGGCGATCGACTTCGCGCGCGACGCCCGAGTCGCCAACCGCCATTCATACGGAATGGGTGGCGAGATCGAATCCTTGCTCATCCCCCGCTTCCACGCCGGCCGCCTGATCGGCTTCGTTCAGCGCCTCGATTACCAGGGCGCGCTGCGCACCCTGCGCCAGCTCGACCGAATTGCCGACCACCGCCAGGCCCGCGCCCAAGCACCGATCGCGCGCGCCGGGGCTTGTCACGATTGACACGAATCGCCTGACGGCAGGTCAATATGGTCAACCGAACGCTTCCCCGCGACGCTCCCCCCACCGCTCCATTGTAGTTCGGTCCGAAAAGCCTATTTTAGAGACCGCATCATTCGAGAGAGCGTGTCGCCATGAACGAGAATAAGCCGACCAACCCGTGGACCAAGTCGTTGTTCATCTGGATGGGCATCCTGCTGGTGCTGGTGTTTTTCGTCCAGTCGTTCGGCAGCAGCCGCGAGGCGCCCGGCGCGGCGATGACCTATTCGCAGTTCGTCGCCAAGGTCAACGAGGGCGACGTCAAGAGCGTGTCGATCGCCACCACGCCGAGCGGCAATGCGGTGATCACCGGCAAGACCGCCGACGACAAGAGCTTCAAGACCGTCGCCCCTTTTGACGCCAAGATCAGCGACCGGCTGGTCGACAAGGGCGTCGCGGTCCAGGTCAAGGCCGAGGAGCAGTCGAGCATCTGGGTGATCCTGCTGTATCAGTCGCTTCCGTTCCTGCTGATGATCGGCATCGCCTTCTTCATCATGCGCCAGATGCAGAAAAGCTCGACCGGCGGGGCGATGGGCTTCGGCAAGAGCCGCGCCAAGATGCTCACCGAAAAATCGGGCAAGGTGACCTTCGCCGATGTCGCCGGGATCGACGAAGCCCGCGAAGAGCTTCAGGAGATCGTCGAATTCCTGCGCGATCCGGGCAAGTTCTCGCGCCTCGGCGGCAAGATTCCCAGGGGCGCTTTGCTGGTCGGCGCGCCGGGTACCGGCAAGACCCTGCTCGCCCGCGCCATCGCCGGGGAAGCGGGCGTGCCGTTCTTCACCATCTCGGGCTCGGACTTCGTCGAAATGTTCGTCGGCGTCGGCGCTTCGCGTGTCCGCGACATGTTCGCCGAGGCCAAGAAATCGGCACCGTGCATCGTCTTCATCGACGAAATCGACGCAGTCGGCCGCCATCGCGGCGCCGGGCTCGGCAATGGCAATGACGAGCGCGAGCAGACCCTCAACCAGTTATTGGTCGAGATGGACGGCTTCGATGCCAATGAAGGCATCATCATCATCGCCGCGACCAACCGCCCCGACGTGCTCGATCCGGCCCTGCTCCGTCCGGGCCGCTTCGATCGCCGCGTAACCGTGCCGCTGCCCGATATCGAGGGGCGGATGAAGATCTTCGACGTGCATATGAAAAAGGTGCCGTTGGCGCCCGACGTCGATGCCCGCACGCTGGCGCGCGGAACCCCAGGCATGTCGGGCGCCGACATTGCCAATCTGGTCAACGAGGCGGCGCTGATGGCGGCGCGGCTCGGCAAGCGCCTGGTGGCGATGGCCCAGTTCGAGCTGGCCAAGGATCGCGTGATCATGGGCACCGAGTGGAAATCTTTGGTCATGACGCCCGAGGAAAAGAAGATGACCGCTTATCATGAGGCCGGCCATGCTTTGGTCCGCGTCCATGAGAAAGCCTCGGATCCGATCCACAAGGCGACCATCATCCCGCGCGGCGGGGCGCTCGGCATGGTCGTGTCGATGCCCGAACGCGACAATTACAGCTATCACCGCGACAAGATGTACGCCGATTTGGCGTCGGTGATGGGCGGCCGGGTCGCGGAGGAAGTCATCTTCGGTCACGACAAGGTGTCGTCGGGCGCGTCGAGCGACATCCAGCAGGCAACCAAACTCGCCCGGGCGATGGTCATGCAATGGGGCATGTCCGACAAGCTCGGCCCGCTGCAATATGAGGAGGCCCAGGGCGAAACCTTCCTCGGCTATTCGCAGACCCAGCGGCACAATATGTCGAACGAAACCGCGCTGATGATCGACGCCGAAATTCGCCGGCTGGTCGATGGCGGGCACACCCGCGCGACCGAGATCATTTCGACCAACGTCGATCAGCTTCACGCGCTGGCCGGGGCGCTGCTCGAGCTTGAGACGCTGACCGGCGAGGAGATCAAGACGATCATCGGCGGCGGCAAGATCGACCGCAGCGCCGACATCCCCAAGGTGCTGCCGACGGCGGGATCTTCAATTCCCAAGAGCCGCAAACCAAGCGGTGGAATCGGCGGGGCGGCGCCGGCCGGGGCCTGATCCGCAAGACGTTAAACCGGGGTTCATCAAACACCCTCCTTGATCGACGCCGATCAGGGAGGGTTTTTTAATGTCATTCGCTCGTTTCGCGCCATTTTTGTTGCTTGCACTGCCAGTCGCTGCGTCGGCCCAGTCGATGAACGCCGAGAGCTTTCACCGGCGCGCCGAGGCGCTGCAGAAGAAGGGCCCGCTGGCAGTGTTTTCAGGGGGCGAAATCAAGGCGCTGATGGGCGAGGCCAAGGCCGCTGGACAGAAATCGGGAGCCAACCGCGCAGCGGCATTGAAGGCCGGGCAGAAGCCGCGCTACTGCCCGCCGCCGCCGCCGGTGAGAATGGGCAATACCGAATTCATGGCCGGGTTGTCGGCGATCGCGCCGCCGGATCGCGCACGAATCGACATGACCGAGGCGATGACCCGGATCATGATGCGCAAGTATCCCTGCCCGGGCTAAAACAGCCCAAGCGCGAACAGCGACACCACGAACAAGCCCGCGACGACAATCGAACACAGCAGCAAGAGCAATGTGCGCCATAAAGCGCCGAGCCGGGTCAGCCCGTAAGCGCCGCGCAACTGGCGATACATGTGGAACGGCGGAAGCATCAGCGCGAACCCCGCGAGCACGCCGAGGCCGGCGGCGTGGAGCAAGCTCGCCGTGACCACCAGCAGGGTCATGAAGGCGAGCGAATAGGTCACGAACACCATGTGGTCGTAGAGCCGGAAGCGGCGGCTGAACGGGAACAACAGCCACATGAAGGGCAGCGAAATCGGGATCAGCGCCCAGCTGTACTTATAGGCGTTGTTCTGAACCTTGTAGAGCAGGAATTCGGGGTCGGCGGCGGCGCGCCGGAGCGGGGCCGCGAGCCACGCCGGGACATCGTCCGAAACGCGCACCGCGCTGCCCTTGAGCAGACCACGTTCGGCGATCGTCTTGAGCAGGCTGGCCTCTTCACGCGCCGCGGCGAGCTGACGATCGATCGCCTCGCTGTTGCCTCGCGCGGCGACGATCTTGGCCCGAGCGGCTTCGAGTTTCTTGACCTGCGCCTCACTCTTGCTGGCGCCGGTAGAGACGTCATTTCGGACGCTGTCGGTGGTGAGGGCGGCGGGGCTGCCGAGCGCGCTGATCGCGGCAAACATCAGGAACACCGAAAACAGGAATAGCGCGATCGGCGAGACGAAGCGCGCGCGCTGCCCTTCGATATAGTCGCGGGTCAGCCGGCCGGGCTGCCATGCAAGTACCGGCAGCGTCCGCCAGATCTTGCCTTCGAGGTGGAACACGCCGTGCAGGAAGTCATGGATGAAGGCGCTGAGCGTGCGATGGACATGCGCGTGCTGGCCGCAGGCGTGGCAATAGTCGCCGCTCAACGGAGTTGCACAATTGAGGCACGCGGCCTCTTGGGTATGGCCGTCAGGCGCCACCGCGCCGGCCGATGGCTCGATCGCGCGCGCGACCAGCCCACCGCTCACCGCGTCACCGATCGCTTCGATCTCGTCCATCCTGGCCCCCTTGCCTGCCGCCTTATCCCGCCAAGGTGGCGCGGGTCGAGGGGGGATGCTAGCCAGCGAGCCAACATGAAACGCATCGGCCTGCTTGGCGGCAGCTTCAACCCCGCGCACCGCGGCCATCGCCGGATGAGCCTTGCCGCGCTCGATGCGCTGGGACTCGACGAAGTGTGGTGGCTGGTGTCGCCCGGCAATGTGTTGAAGCCCGCCGCCGGGATGGCGCCATATCAAGCGCGGCTCGCCTCGGCGCGGGTCATGGCTCGCCGAAGCCGAATCAAGGTCAGCGATTTCGAGGCGCAGATCGGAACCCGCTACACCGTCGATACGCTCGACGCGATCGTTCGGCGCTGGCCGCGCGACCGCTTTGTGTGGCTGATGGGCGAGGATATCCTGCCCATGTTTCACCACTGGAAGGAGTGGCGCAGGCTGGCGCAGATCGTGCCGATTGCGGTGATCTCGCGCCCGGGCTATGAAGACGAGGCCCGCGCGGCGCGCGCGATGGGCTGGTTGAGGCACTTCGTCCGCCCCTCGACCATGGCGGATCGGTGGACGAGATGGAGTGCACCGGCGATTACCTTTCTTCGCCTGCCGCCCGATCCGACCTCCGCTACCCGCTTGCGCGCGCTCGACCCCGACTGGCACCGCCGTTTCGCTGCGCGAGCGAATCCGCGAGCCTGATCCACTAAGGAGTGACCTTGCCCGATCCCGTTCCCGCGCCCGATGCGTCCGCCCCGACCGACGATGTCGACGCGCTCCACGCGCTTGTCCTGCAATCCCTCGACGACGACCAAGCGGTTGAAATCGTCTCGATCCCGCTCGCCGGCAAATCGTCGATCGCCGACCATATGGTGATCGCGACCGGCCGATCGACCCGTCAGGTCGCATCGATGGCGATGAAGCTCGCCGAAAAGATCAAGCAGCAGCACAAGCGGCGGGTGCGGATCGAGGGCCTGCCGACCGCCGACTGGGTATTGATCGATGCCGACGACGTTATCGTCCATTTGTTCCGCCCCGAAGTGCGAAGCTTCTACAACCTTGAGCGGATGTGGGCGTTCGGCGACGAGGATACGCCGAAAAAAGCCGCGGCGGCCCCTAGCGCCTGACCCGGCGCCGCGCATGCTGCTCCACATCGTCGCACGCGGAAAAATCGGCCGCTCGAGCGAGGCCGAACTGGTCGAGCGTTATCTCAAGCGCATCGCCTGGCCGACCAAGGTCAGCGAATTGCCCGATCGCGGCGGCTCCGCTCCGGTCGCCCTCTCCAACGCCGTCACCGTTCTGCTCGATGAGCGCGGCACCGCGCTGTCGTCGATGGCGCTGGCGAAGCAGCTCGAACGCTGGCGCGACGGGGGCACGCGCGAAGCGCGGTTCATGATCGGGGCGGCCGACGGGCACGACCAAAGCGAACGCGGCGCGGCCGACTTGCTGCTGTCGTTCGGACCGGCGACGTGGCCGCATCTGATGGCGCGGGCGATGCTCGCCGAGCAATTGTTTCGCGCCACCACAATCCTCGCCAACCATCCCTATCATCGCGAGGGGTGATGAAGCGCATCGCCTTGTTCCTCGCCCTAGCGGCGCCAGCGCTGCTTGCGTCGGCCAGCGTTCCGTTGGTGACCGAGCGCGAGACGGTTGGCGAGGCGCTGGCCCGCACCCAGGCCGAAACCCGCAACGCCGAGGCGCGCGTGGCGGCGCTTGAACGGCGCGAACGTGGCGCGGGCGATGACGCCGCCAAGCTCGGTGTCGAGCGCCAGCGCGCCGCAGCCCAGATCGAGCTCGCCGAAGCCCGCCTCGCTGGCGCCGATGCATCGCTGGCCGAGGCACGCGGCGCAGTCGCGCGCAACGAACAACGCCTGGCGCAGCGGCGAGCGCCGCTTGCCGGCTTGCTCGCCGGGCTGGCGACGATAGGAAGGCGGCCGCCGATCCTCGCGCTCGCCGATGGTGCAAGCCTGCGCGACATATTGCGGGTCCGGGCGCTGGTCGACACGACGATGCCAGTCATCGCCCAGCGCAGCGCGTCGCTGCGAGCCGAGCTTGGCAGCGGGCGCAAGCTTGCCGAGCGCGCCGCCGAAGCGCGTCAGGCGATCGACCTGCGGCGCACCGAGCTCGCCGCCGAGCAGCGCCGGTTTGTCGAACTCGAAGCGCGCGCATTGGCCCGCGCCGCGCAACTCCGCCAGGGCGCGCTTGGCGCCGAGGACCAATTCGTCACCGGGGGCGAGGCGATCCTCGACCTGCGTGGGGAGGCCGAGGCCGCCGCTGCGGCACGATCGGCGGCGCGCGCGGTCGCGTTGCTGCCACTCGCCCCGGCGCGGCCGTTTGCCGGCGAGGGCGACGCAACTCGTCCCCCGTTGGTCTATCATTTGCCGACCGCCGCGCCGGTGATCGAGGGGCTGAGCGAGGTCAGCAGCGCCGGGGTGCGCTCGCGCGGGATCCGCTTCGCCACCCCGCGCGGCGCGGTGATCACCGCCCCCGCGGCGGGGATGGTGCTATTCGCGGGCGCGTTCCGCGACCATGACGCAATCATCATCATCGACCATGGCGCGGGCTGGACCAGCCTGCTGAGCGGGGTCGCACCGGCGGTCCGGCGCGGCATGCGAATCGCCGCCGATGCGCCGCTCGGGCGCGCGCTCGGCGACGTCTCGCTCGAACTTCGCGAACGCGGCCAGCCGCGCTCGCCCGCCCTCATCGCAGGTTCATCTCGCCTGCTGTCCAATCGTCCCAATTACCGTTAGGGTCGCAGCGCCCGTTTGCCAGGAATTGACTATGACGCGCCTTGCCAAGTTTCTGCCCCCTCTCGCTCTGGTCGGCGCGCTCGCGCTGGTGCCGATGACTACCAGCACGCTCGCCGCGGCTGACGTTGATACCTACAAGGAGCTTGAGACGTTCATGAGCGTGTTCGAGCGGGTCCGCGCGAATTACGTCGACAAGGTCGACGATCACACGCTGATCAAGGGCGCGATCGACGGGATGCTCGCCGCGCTCGACCCCCATTCGAGCTATGCCGATGGCGCCGACTTCACCCAGCTCAAGACCACCACCGACGGCAATTACGGCGGGCTCGGGCTGACGGTGTCGAGCGAGGATGGAGCGGTCAAGGTGATCACCCCGACCGAGGACACTCCGGCGTATCGCGCGGGGATCAAGGCGGGCGATTACATCACCCACATCAATGGCGAGTTCCTGTACGGCTTCAGCCTTGACGAGGCGGTCGAAAAGATGCGCGGCGTTCCGGGCAGCAAGATCAAGCTGACAATTGTCCGGCCGGGCCGCGACAAGCCGTTCGACGTCGCTTTGACGCGCGAACGGATCCAGCTCAAGCCGGTCAAATGGGAGGTCAAGGACGGGGTTGGTGTGATCAACATCAACAGCTTCTCGGCCCAGACCGGAGCGATGACCCGCGAGGCGCTGATGTCGATCGACAAGGCCACCGGGGGCCGCCCGGTCGGCTATATCGTCGACCTGCGCTCCAACCCCGGCGGACTGCTCGACCAGGCAGTCGATGTCAGCGACGCCTTCCTCGAGCAGGGCGAAGTGGTGTCCGAGCGCGGGCGCGAGAAGGGCGACATCGACCGCTTCTTCGCCAAGCCGGGCGACCTTGCCCATGGCCTGCCAATCATTGTGCTGGTCGATGCCGGATCGGCCTCGGCGGCCGAGATCGTCGCCGGTGCGCTCCAGGATCACCGCCGTGCGCTGGTGATGGGCGAGCGCTCGTTCGGCAAGGGCTCGGTCCAGACCGTGCTCCAGACCGGGCCGCAAACCGCGCTTCGGCTGACCACCGCGCGCTATTACACGCCCTCGGGTCGATCGGTCCAAGGCGGGGGAATTGAGCCTGACATTCTGGTGCCGCAGCTGAGCGACCCCGATTACAAGGATCGCCCGCGGCTGCGCGAGGCCGATTTGCGCCGCCACCTGATCAGCCAGGCGCAGGTCAAGGACGATTTGCTGGAAAGCGACGACCGCCCCGATCCGCGCTTCACGGCGACTGCCGCCGAGCTCGAAAAGAAGGGCGTCAAGGATTATCAACTCGATTATGCGGTCAAGACCTTGAAGCGGCTGGCGGCGCCGGTCCAGCAGGTCGCGGCCAGGACGCGTCCGCGCTGATGCTTACACCGCCCGACGCTGATAATGAATCGGATCTGGCGCGAGCGCGCTGGCTTGCGCTTGCGCTGCCTGCGGCGTTGCTCGGCGCGGCTTATGCGTCGCAGTATATTGGTGGGCTGTACCCGTGCGAGATGTGCTGGTGGCAGCGTTACCCGCATTTTGTCGCGATCCTGATCGCTGCGGCGGCGCTGCTGTCGCCGCTGTCCGCCCCGCGCACGCGCGCTTTGACCCTGCTCGCCGCGCTGGCGATTGCGGTGTCGGGGGCGATCGGAGTGATGCACGCCGGGGTCGAATATGGCTGGTGGGAGGGCCTCACCACCTGCACCACCAGCGGCGCGACCAGCTTGGAGGATATTATGAGCGTGCCGTTGGTGCGCTGCGACCAGGTCCAATGGTCGCTGTTCGGAGTGTCGCTCGCCGGGCTGAACGCCATCATTTCGCTGGGCGGCGCGGCGCCGGTGGTGATGCTCGCGCTGCGGCGGGTGGGTCGATGAGCGCGCCGCGCAAGCCGTCCGATCCGCGCGCCGACACCGCGTCGATGCTGCGCGTCAACCAAGCAGGCGAGTATGGCGCGACGCGGATCTATGCCGGGCAGTTGGCGGTGCTGCGCAAGGACTCGCCCGCCGCGCACCAGATCGCGCGGATGGCGCATCAGGAAGCGCGCCACCTCGCGCGGTTCAACGCGCTGATGGCGCACCGCCGCGTGCGCCCGACCGCGCTCCAGCCGATCTGGGACGTTGCCGGATTCGCGCTTGGCGCGGCGACCGCGCTGATGGGCGAAAAAGCCGCGATGGCGTGCACCGACGCGGTCGAAACCGAAATCGATCGCCATTATGGCGAGCAGCTTGACGCGCTGGGCGAGGACGATCCCGAGCTGGCCGCCGAAATCACCGATTTCCGCGCCGAAGAGCTTGAGCATCAGGCCACCGCGCGCGCTTACGGCGCCGCCGAAGCGCCGGGATATCCACTGCTGACGACCGCGATTCGCGCCGGTTGCCGGGTCGCAATCGCGCTGTCGAAACGAATTTGATGGGAACCCATCGGGGCAGCGAGACGCTGTTCCGAATGAAAGGACGAATGATGTCGAAGCTTTTCCTCTCCGCCGCGGCCACCGCGGGCCTCGCGCTCGGCGTTGCCCTGCTGCCGGCCGCGCCGGCGCTGGCACAGAAGACCAAGATCAGCGAGATCGAGGTTTACGGCACCGATCCGTGCCCGCGTTCGACCGACGATGAAGTCGTGGTGTGCGCGCGCAAGCCCGAAAGCGATCGCTATCGCATCCCCGAGAATTTGCGCGAGGGCGGATCGCTCCAGGCGCGCCAGAGCTGGGCCGCGCGCGCGCGCGCTTTCGAGACCGTCGGTCCGCGCGGGCTCAACACCTGCTCGCCGGTCGGACCCGGCGGCTACATCGGGTGCAGCCAGCAGGTCATCAACCAGGCGTTCAACGAGCGCCGCGAACAATCGAGCAGCTAAACCGCGCCCAAATAACTGCATTAATTAACGCTACTCGAACGGTGGTGTCGCAGCTAGCGTGCGCCATGACCATTGACGCCACCGCCGATCACGACGTCGGAATCAATTCCGGCTCCGCTATTCTCGGCCAACCGAAGGGAGTCTATTTCCTCGCCTTTACAGAGGCGTGGGAGCGTTTTTCTTATTATGGCATGACCTCGCTGGTGGTGCTGTACATGACCCAGGCGCTGCTGCTTCCCGGCCATGTCGAGAATGTCGCAGGGATGGCGTCGATGAAGGCGTCGCTCGAACAGCTGTTCGGCCCGCTGTCGGTCCAGGCCCTGGCGTCGCAGATTTTTGGTTATTATTCGGGCCTGGTCTATTTCACACCGGTGATTGGCGGCTGGCTGGCAGACCGCTGGCTGGGCGCCAAGCGCGCGGTGATTGCCGGTGCGGTGCTGATGTCGGCTGGCCACTTCGCTATGGCATTCGACGCCAGCTTCCTTGGCGCCTTGCTGCTGCTAATTCTTGGCTCGGGGCTGCTCAAGGGCAACATCTCGGCGCAGGTCGGCCAGCTTTATCCGGCCGGCGAGGAAGCGCAGCGCACGCGTGGCTATGCGATCTTCTCCATGGGCATCAACGTCGGGGCGGTTGGCGGACCGCTGGTATGCGGTTTGCTGGCCCAAATTTATGGCTGGCACGTCGGGTTCGGTTTTGCCGGGGTGCTGATGCTGCTCGCGGTGGTCACTTATCTGTCGGGCACGCGCCATCTGCCGGCGGCCCGCCCGGCGGGGAAGCACCGCGCCACCCGGGCGCCGTTGACGGCCGGCGAGCGCAAGACCGTCCTGCTGGTAATCGGGGTGATGGCAATCACCGTCTTCCAATCAGTCGCATATTATCAATTGTTCAATGTCGGGTTGGTGTGGCTCGAGGCGCATGGCAACGTTCACACCCTGATCGGCGACGTACCGATCCCGTGGTTCAACTCGATTGACGCATTTTTCAGCATCATTGCGGTGCCGCCGTTGATCGCGCTGTGGCGGTGGCAGGCCGAACGTGAGCCGGGAGATGTCGCCAAGATCGGCATCGGGGCGGCGCTGATGGCGCTGGCGGCGGCGCTGATGGCGCTCGCGGCGCACAATGCGGGCGATGGCCGAACAAGCGTGGCGTTGCCGTTCGTCGCGTTCGCATTGAGCGGAATAGCGTTTCTTTATTATTGGCCGACCCTTCTCGCATTGGTCTCGCGCACGGCGCCGCCCGCCATCGTGTCGACGATGATGGGCAGCGCGTTCCTCACCTTGTTCGTCGGCAATTCGATCATGGGGCAGATCGGCGGGCTTTACGAAGGGCTCGGCGCAACCCGCTTCTGGCTGCTCGACGCCGCCATCGCGGCGACCGGCGCGCTGATCGTCCTGCTCATCAACCGCCCCCTGTCCCGCGCGCTCAAAGGCTAGGCCTTGTCGAAATTTGGCAATCGTCACTGGGGCCCGCCGGACAATTGTTCGACGCCGCGCTCGAGGAAGCCGAAATCGACCGCGCCGCGACCTATGTCACCAACGCGGTCAAGCATTTCAAAGGTGCTGTCTAACTGAAACTGACTCTAGAGGCCGAAGCGAAGCGTGGCGCGCACGGTACGCGGAGCGCCCGGGGTCAGATTATGGTCGCTGTTGACGAGGCCGATAGTGTCGCGGTCGAGCAAATTCTCGACGTTGAGCTGGAGCTGGAGCCCGCGCCGCACGGTGACGAAGGCGGCGGCGTCGAGGCGCGTGAAGCCGGGCACCTCGACCGCGTTCGAAATCGAGGCGAAGACCTTCGACTGGCGATAGGCGCCGAGCCCAAGCCCGAGCCGGTCGCTGACCTCATAGCGCCCCCACAGCGAGGCAGTGAATTTGGGCACGCTGGCGACGTGGCGACCGGCGGGGGCGGCGAGTGTCGTGCGCGTGATCCGCGCCTCCTGCAGCGCCGCCGCCGCGGTCAGGGACAGCCGTTTGCCCAGCCGCCCCTGCGCGGTCGCCTCGATACCCTTAGAGCGCTGCTCGCCGGTGAGTACGGTCAGCCGGGTGACCGAATCGGTGGCGCGGGTGTTGGTGCGGTCGAGGATATACCCCGCGAGCGTCACGTCGACACGCGGAGTGACCGCCCACTTCAGACCGATTTCGCGGTTGAGAAATTTCTCGGGCGCGAGCGAGGCCAGCGACGCGGTCAGGCTGGCGAACTGGTCGCCCGACTGCGGCAGGAAGCTTTTCGACCAGCTGGCGTAGAGCGACAGGCTGGGCAGCGGCTTGATCACCAGGCCGAGCCGCGGCGACCACAAAGCGTCCTTGCGGGCGAGGCGCGAGCCATCGATACGGTTGCGATAATCGAGCTTGAACCAGTCGCGGCGCAGCCCCGCGATGAGCTCAAGATGCTGGCCGATCTTGACCTGGTCCTGGACGTAGAGACCGGTCGCGGTGGCATCGCTGTCGCCAGCAGTGGCGGCGCGCGCGGTGCCGGTGCGGAAGATGATCGGCGGCAGATCGTCGCTCAAGGCGAGCGGAACGAGCAGTCGCGTGCCGCCGGCGGTGGCGTCGGGGCGGGTGTCGAAATAGCCCTGCTGGCGATCGGCGAAACTGTCCTGGCGGTTATGGTCGATCCCGACCAGCAGCGTGTGCGCGAGCGGACCGGTGGCGAAATTGGCCACCAAATCATTCTGGACGAACAAGGCATCGCGCCGGGTCCGCGACTGATAGGCTTCGACTTGGACCATGCCCGCGCTGACCGCCGAGGCGGCGAGGCTGTTGCGGTAGAATTTGTCATAGGAACCGGCACGGATCTTGCCGGTCCAGCGCAGCGCGTCGCCGAAGCGATGCTCGATCGCGAGGTCGCCGACATGTGCGTCGAAGGTCAACAGATTGACGTCGGGATCGCCGAAAAAGCGCGTCTGCGCGCCGCGCAGCGGGCGGCCATTTTGCGACGGAATGCCACGGTCGATCACGCGCCGGTCGTTGGAATATTCGTAGGACAGGTCGATCCGAGTGTCGCTGCCAAGCTGCCAGCCCAGCGTCGGGTTGATCCCGATGCGGCGGCCGTCGACATGGTCGCGGAAGCTGTCGAAGGTCTCGTAGGCAGCGTTGAGGCGCGCCGCAACGCCGCCCCCGAGCGGGGCCGCGAGATCGGCCGCAGCGCTCCACGCGCCATGGCTGTCGAGCGACAGCGCGCCCGTGGCGAGGCGCTCGGCCGGCGCCTTCTTGGTCACGCGATTGACCACCCCGCCGCCGCCGCCACGCCCGAAGATCATCGCATTGGGGCCCTTGAGCACCTCGACCCGGTCAAGATTGTAGAGTCCGCGATAATATTGGACGTCGTCGCGGATGCCGTCGACGAAGAAGTCGGCGGTGGTGTTCTGCCCGCGCAGCAGGATCTGGTCGCGGTGGCCCTCGCCCGCGGCGGCGCTCGCCCCGGGGACGACGCGCAGCACGTCGGCGATCGAGCGCATTCCCTGATCGGCAATCTGTTCGGCGGTGATCACGCTGATCGATTGCGGGACATCCTGCAGCGGGGTGTCGGTCTTGGTCGCGGTGCGGGTTTGCCTTGCCGAGTTGCGCTGGCCGATGACCACGATCGGCTGGTCGAGCTCGGCCAAAGCGAGACCGTCAATCGAGGACGGCGGCGCAATCGTTGCGGCCGAAAGCGCGGTCGTAGCAAGCAAGACAACAATCACGTTGAGAAAACCTTTCAACTGGAGTTGATTGGCCTCTAGCGTTATTGATAGTCATTCTCAATAGCGAATATCACTTTTTGACGCTCGTACCGCGCGTTCATTCGGCGGCGAGCAATTGTTCGGCACCGCCGAGGTCGACCGAGACCAGGCGGCTGACTCCTTGCTCGATCATCGTCACACCGTAGAGGCGGTGCATGCGGCTCATGGTGACCGCATTGTGGGTGACAATCAGGTAGCGCGTGTCGGTTTCGGCGGTCATGCGGTCGAGCAAGTCGCAGAAGCGCTCGACATTGGCGTCGTCGAGCGGCGCATCGACTTCGTCGAGCACGCAGATCGGCGCTGGGTTGGTGAGGAACAGGGCGAAGATCAGCGCGACCGCGGTGAGCGCCTGTTCGCCCCCCGAGAGCAAGGTCAGCGCAGTCAGGCGCTTGCCCGGCGGCTGGGCCATGATTTCAAGCCCGGCCTCGAGCGGATCGTCACTTTCGACCAGTTCGAGATGCGCCTGACCGCCATCGAACAAGGTCGTGAACAAGCTACGAAAATGGCGGTCGACTTGCTCGAACGCTTCGAGCAAGCGCACCCGCCCCTCGCGGTTGAGACTGCCGATCGAGCCGCGCAGCCGGGCAATCGCCTGGCCCAGTTCGTCGCGCTCGGCGGCGCCCTGGATTCGGCTCGCGTCGAGCTCGGCCAGTTCCTGTTCGGCGACCAGATTGACCGGCCCGATTCGCTCGCGCTCAGCGGTGAAGCGATCGAGCGCCTGCTTTTCGAGCTCGGGATCGCCGAGCGAAGCGGGCGCAAAGCCGAGCCGCTCGGGAAGCAGCGGCGGCGGGCATTCGAAGCGTTCGCCGCTGATCCGCGCATATTCAAGCCGCCGTCCGGCCTGCGCCTCGGCCCGCGCGACCGCGCCGGCGCGGGCCTCCCGAGCGGCGGCGAATGCTTCGCCGGTATCGCTCAGCGCGCGCGCCGCAATCGCCACTGCAGCCTCGCCATCGCGCTCGGCCGCGGCGGTCCGCGCGAGCTCGCTTTCGC
>JAJAYY010000138.1 GCA_026785965.1 Sphingomonas bacterium | reverse complement strand
GGTCGACCGCGCCAAGCTCGCCGCGGGAGGCCCCCGCGGTCAGCCGCGCCGCAATGCGGCTCGCGGTGGTCTCATAATGAGTCCGAAATCCATCGGGATCGACGAATTCGGCCTCGTCGATGATGCGATACACCTCTTTATGTTCGGCGACGAAGACGAGGTAGGCCGCGAGCGCACGCGCCTCGGCATCAAGCGCGTCGCTCGCGCCATCGATCGCGGGGGCGACATGATCCCGGACCCGGCCCGACATGTCGCGCACCAGCGCCGCGAACACCGCGTCCTTGCTGTCGAAATAGGTATAGAAAGTGCCCAAAGCGACGCGAGCCCGCCGTGTGATTCCGACAATCGAGCTTTCCGAAAACCCACGCTCGCCAAATTCGGCCAGCGCCGCGTCAAGAATCCGGCGTAACGTCTTCTCGCCACGCGCGGTGCGCGGTTCCTTGCCCTCGCTCGCGGCGCTCGCGGGGCTTCCCGCACCGCGGATGGGTGCGACTGCCGTCTGCGCGGTCATCGTCATCGGCTCCTCGTCATCCCTGTTACCCGCGCCCATAACTTCAATCCCCCAGACACCGTTTGATAAAGCAAGTTGAAAGGTGGTTCAACTTTCATTATAGCATTCAACAAGCGAGAGGCCGCCAGAGTCGATCGCAAGGGGAGGAATAGCATATGAACATCAACCAGCTTATGCGCGCTGCGCTTCTCGGGGGTGCCGCCTTGGCCGCGCTGAGCACGCCGGCAGCAGCTCAGTCCGTCGAACAGGCCAATGCCGCGAGCGCCGATCAACCGCCCGCCCCGGAAGCGACTGGCGCCGCCAATGACGAAGGTCAGGATAGCGCGACCACCGACATCGTCGTCACCGCGCGTCGCATCGAGGAATCGCTTCAACGCGTCCCGTCGTCGGTTTCGGCGTTCAACGAGCGTGCCCTCGATCGCATCCAGGCGACCGATCCGACCGGCCTTCAGGGCGCAGTCCCCAACCTCAACATCGTCCAGGGTCGCGGCTCGTCCAACGCCACCAACATCTACATCCGTGGTGTCGGCCAGCCCGACGCGCTGCAGACTTTCGATCCCGCCGTCGGCGTCTATGTCGATGACGTCTATCTGTCGCGCATCCGCGGGACGCAGCTCGACCTGCTCGACATTGAGCGGATCGAAGTGCTGCGCGGCCCGCAAGGAACGCTTTACGGCAAAAACACGATCGGCGGCGCGCTCAAGGTGGTGACGCGGCGTCCGGGCAAGGATTTCCGCTTCAACGGCCAGATTTCGGTTGGGTCGTACAAGCAGGCCGAGGTCAAAAGCTCGGCCTCGGGCCCGGTTTCCTCGACCGTCTCGGTGGGCCTGGCATTCCTCAAGTCAATGCGCGACGGCTATGTCGAAGACCAGCTGTCCGACCGCGAGTATAATGACAAGGACACGACCGCGTTCCGCGGCGATATCGCGTTCACGCCAAGCGAGCGGCTGCAGCTCGACCTTGCGGCCGATTACACCCACGACGATGCCGCGATGACCGTGGGCCAGCCGCTCAACAATCTGACCACGCTCTTCACGCCGTTCTTCGGCACCATCCTCCCGGTTCCGAATCAGGCCGGCAACGGCTACGATTATGAAGCGCGGATTTCACCGACGCTGCCGAACTCGACCAAGCTTAAGCATCGCGGTGTGTCGGCGACGCTCGCTTATGACGTCACCGACGCGCTGACGTTCAAATCGATCACCGCGCTGCGCAAACTCGACACCGACGATTACATCGATATCGACGCGACCGTTTATAATAGCGGCGACGTGTTCGTCGCGGTCGATCAGAAGCAGTTCAGCCAGGAATTCCAGCTCGCTTATACCAACGACCGCTTCACTGGCGTCGCGGGCCTTTATTACCTCAAGGAGGACGTCTCGTCGCACCAGGAAGCCTATGGCTCGGATCTGTTGCGCGTGTTTGCGAGCGTCCCCGCAGTTCCGTTCCTGCGGACGGTCGACGACCAGCTCGAAACCCGTAGCAAAGCGGCGTACGCCAATGGTTCGTTCGCGGTGACCGATACGGTCCGCCTGTCGGCGGGGATCCGCTTCACGCATGAGAAAAAAGACTATGCGAGAACCACCGAACGCTTCCTCAACGGCGCCTTTCTCGACCGCTATAGCTTTGCGCCTCGTTCGAGTTGGACGGATGTTTCGCCGTCCGCCAGCATTGATTGGCAGGCCGCCAAGGACGTGATGCTTTACGCGCGGGTCGCGAAGGGTTTCAAATCTGGTGGTTTCAACGGTCGCGCCAATACCGCGTCCGAATCGACCGAATATAAGCCCGAAAAGGCGCTGTCCTTCGAAGCCGGATTCAAAAGCCGGATCGCTTCCCAGCTGACCCTCAACGGCGCGCTGTTCCATAACAATTACCGTGATTTCCAGGCGCGCGTCGGCAGCGCCGAGCTCGACCCCATCTTCGGAACGGCGCCAACTCTGTCGGTGCTCAACGCCGGCAAGTTGCGCATCCGTGGCGCCGAACTGGAAGCCGCCTGGACCCCGCTCAAGGGTCTGCTGCTCGATACCCAGATCGGCTATCTCGATGCCGAGTATAGGGACTTCGACGACGTCCGGTTTCCGGGCGGCAGCCGCGCCTTCCAGACTCCGGCATTCAGTCCCAAATGGACGCTCCGCATGGGCGCCCAATACGCCTTCGATCTGGGTGGCTCGGGCTCGCTGACCGTGGGCGGTCAGTCGCGCTACAAGAGCCGGACCGCACTCGCGGTCGACAATACGTATATCGTCTATCCACCGACGGCCGGGCAGGGCACTACCAATGAGGTGCCGGGACTGTTTCAGAACGGCTATTGGCTGCACGACGCGCGGGTCGTGTGGGACTCGCCGGCCAGACATTATGCGATCGGGCTCTACGGCAACAATTTGACCGGCAAGAAATATAAGACCGACGCCCAGGAATTCTCCAGCGTCGGCAATATTCGCACCGTATATTATGGCGCGCCGCAGACGATCACCCTGCGCCTTACCGCGCGTTATTAAGGGCAGGGGCGGGCGGCGTCTGGCGCTGCCCGCCCAACCCCGCTAGCAATCGACCAACGCCAGCGTGGGGAGAAAGTCAGTGGCCGGTTCGATTGCCTCGGGCGGGGTGCGCAACCGCACGCTGATCATGACTTTTTTGGTCATCGCTTACACGCTCAATTTCGTCGATCGCCAGATCATCGGTATCCTCGCCGAACCGATCAAGGCCGACCTCAAGCTGACCGATTCCGAGCTTGGCTGGATGGGCGGCACGGCGTTCGCATTATTCTACACCGCGCTGGCGATCCCGCTGGCGATGCTCGCCGATCGGCGAAACCGGAGCACGATCATCGCAGTCGGGCTGGCAGTGTGGAGCGCGGCGACCGCGATGTGCGGTTTTGCGACTAATTTCTGGCAATTGTTCGTCGCCCGGATGAGTGTCGGAGTGGGCGAGGCGGCCGGGGTTGCCCCGGCT
>JAJAYY010000137.1 GCA_026785965.1 Sphingomonas bacterium | reverse complement strand
GAGCCGACGGTGCCGGTGAGTAGCACGAGGTTGTTCATCGGAGTTGCCTGAATATTGGCTTCGGGCATCGCCAGGCGCAGCATCTCGCCGACCGAGCCGACATTGGTGCCGACGCGGACATTGGCGGCGTAGACCACGCGGCCACCCTTGTCGGTGGCGTAGATCGTGGTTTCACCCGACGACTTGCCGAACACATAAAGCTGGGTCGATGAGCGCACCTGGATGTCGGCGATGCTGTCATTGGCGACGAACACGTCGGACATCGGCGACGACAGGCGCACCAGGGTCCCGGTGTTCTGCGACAGGTTGAGCGTTTCCGACGGACGCGCGGCTTGCGCGGCGGCGGGAGCGGGGATGGCGATGGCGACGGGGCCAAGACCAAGGGCCAGCGCGGCAAGGGCAGTGCCCAGGCGAGCGCGGCGGCGGATCATGAGGTTGCTCATCTTAACGTGCTCCCACCGGAACGACGGTGACATTGTTACCGCGCGCGACCCGGACCGACGGGCCCGAAATCACCGGTGCACCACCCGAAGCGGGGGCGGCCGGCGCAACACCGCGCAGCATGGCGTTGGCAAATTGGTTGAGGCTGTCGCCACCCGACGAGGTGGACTCGCTGGCCCGCGACGGCACCGAACGGCGCTGGAAACGCGACACGTCGCCCCCGGTCGTGAAGGTCGTATTATTGTCGACCGGGCGGTTGGCGACGGCGAGCAGAATCCGCCGCTCGTCGGCCGGGTTGGTGCCGGCCGGAACCTTGACTTCACCCGCGGCGACAGCGCGCTCGAGTTCGGCAGTGTTGTCGGCGATCGAGCGCAGCGCGAGGCTCAACGTGCCCATCGACTGGGCGACGGCGATTTTCTCGGCAATGCGCGGGGTGGCTTCGAAGGTCACCGAGGCGAAGGTCTTCACTTCGGTCTTGCCTTCGGCGTTCTTGCTGTCGATGCGCTGATCGGTGGCGAGCACGCGCAAGTTGCGCACGATCGTTTCGGACACCTTGAGCGGGGGGCCTTCGCCGCCGCCGGTGACCGCCTGGGTCAGCACCATGTCGACCCGGTCGCCCGGGAAGATGAAGCCGGCGACGCCGCTGGTGTTCGACACCGGAACGGTGACCGCACGCATCCCCGGGCCAAGCGCCGCGGCAAGGAAGCCGCGATCGTTGGGACCGACCAGCGCGCCCTTGGTGATCGGCTGACCGGCGGTGATCGGGTTGCGAACAACCGTACCGATCATCTTGGCCGGATCTCTGTCGGGCGAACCCTCGGTGTAATAGTCACCCTGGACGAGCTCCTGCGGCCAGGCCTGATAGGCAAGGCTTTCGGCGTCGATGATCGTGCCCACCGGCAACGCCTTGCGCGCGACCAGGACCTTGGGTCCCAGCGGCACCGCCGGCGCGGCCGCGGCCGATTCGGCCCCGGCTCCGGTAAACATGTTCTTGGCCATGACCGCGGTAACCACCGCAATGACCAGCGCTCCGATGAGCAGCGCGACTTTCTTCACGTCCATGGCGAGTACGCCTCCCCTAAAGGGTTTCCCTCAATGTCCGGGAACCATCAGGCAAAATGGTTAAGAAAGCGTTGGGCGAGTAACCACAAACCGCCGAACGCGATGGCGACGCCGTACGGAACTTCCGGACGGCCTTCGTTTTTCTTGAGACGATGTTCGATCATCACGATTACGGTCAGCACACCGCCGGCGAGCGACATCAGCACGATCAGGAACAAGGTGTCGGCCGGCGCGAACCATAAAGCGAGCGCGGCGGCGAGCTTGACGTCGCCCCCGCCCATCGCGCCCATCTGGAATGCCACAGCGAATAACAGGAACACGCCGACCGCGACCGCAACGCGAATCGCTGCATCGGGCCACAGCTCGACCCCCATCACCCACCAGAACAATGGCGCCATCAGCGCAATCGCGAGGTTTAGGCCGTTGCCGATGGTGCGCGTTCGGATGTCGACCACCGCCGCCCACAGCAGCATCAGGGCGAGCGTTGCGCACAGCAAATCGGTCAATAGCATCTTGTCCATCGAGACACCCCTAGACGGCGCGGCTTATCAAACCGTAACCACACCGCGAAGATGGTCGATTTTGACATCCTTATCATTGGCGGCGGGATCGCCGGGGCCGGGCTTGGTGCCGCGCTGGCGGGTCGACGGCGCGTGTTGCTGGTCGAGGCTGAGGACCAATGCGGGCGTCACGCCACCGGCCGTTCGGCGGCGTTCTGGCTCGAAAGCTATGGCGGCCCCGCGGTGATCCCGCTGAGTCGCGCGAGTCATGATTTCCTCGCCGGGCACGGCTGGTTGCGCACTCGCGGCGCGATTCACCTCGCCAGGGCCTACGTCTTCGATTCGCTCCCCGCGCTTGAGCGGCTCGATCGCGCCGCGCTGGAGGCGCGCATCCCCGGGCTTCGCTTTGCCTGGCAGCACGGGCGCGACGAGCCGAGCTGCGCCGATATCGATGTCGCCGCGCTCCATGCGCATTACCTCGCCGAGCTGCGCCGCGGCGGGGGCCAAGTGCGCACCGCCGCGGGGCTGGTTGCGGCCGTATGGGATGGCAAGACGTGGATCGCCACGCTCGCCGAGGGCGCGCGGGTCACCGCGTCAATCCTGGTCAACGCCGCCGGGGCGTGGGCCGATCCGGTCGCGAAGATCGCCGCAGTTGCGCCGCTCGGCATCACCCCCAAGCGGCGGACGATGGTCCAGCTGCGAGTCGGCCAGAACGGGTTGCGCCACCTGCCGTTGGTCGCCGATGCCGATGGCGGGTTCTACTTCAAGGGCGAGGGCGACCGATCGATCTGGCTCAGCCCGCATGACGAGACCGACAGCGCGCCGTGCGACGCGGCGGCCGAGGAAATCGATGTCGCAACCGCGATCGCGCGCTTCGAGCAAGTCGTCGACTGGCCGGTCGAGGCGGTCGAGCGTCGCTGGGCGGGTCTGCGCAGCTTCGCTCCCGATCGAATCCCGGTGTACGGCTTCGACCGCGCCCAACCGGGCTTTTTCTGGTGTGTGGGGCAGGGTGGATTCGGAATCCAGACCGCGCCTGCCGCCTCGGCGCTGGCCGCTGCATTGCTGCTCGGCGATCAGCCCGCACTCGATCCCATGCCGTTCGACCCGGCGCGATTCGGTTAGCGCCGCTGCGCCTCGGCGGCGGCGCAAGCGAGCAGATCGGCGCGCTCATTTTCGGGCTGGCCGGCGTGGCCCTGGCCCCAATGCCAGCGGATCTGATGGCGCGCGCTCGCCTCAAGCAGCGCTTGCCACAGCTCGGCATTCTTGACCGGCTTGCGGTCGGCGGTCTTCCAACCGTTCCTGCGCCAGCCGTGAATCCACTTCATGATCCCGTCGCGGACATAATTGCTGTCGGTGGTCAGCTCGACCCGGCACGGCTTGGTCAGCGCATTGAGCGCCTCGATCGCGGCCATCAGCTCCATGCGGTTGTTGGTCGACGGATTTTCGCCCCCCGACAGCTCGCGCTCGCGCGCGCCCGAGCGAATCAACGCCCCCCAGCCGCCCGGGCCGGGGTTGCCTTTGCACGCGCCATCGGTGAAAATTTCGACGTGCGGCAGCTCGCTCATGTCAGGCGACGAGCGCCCGCGGCAGCTTGAACACCATGTCTTCGGTGAGGTGAGCGGTTTCCTCGATCCGCAATTCGAATCGCTGTTGAAGCGCCTCGATCACTTCGCTGACCAGGATTTCGGGGGCCGAGGCGCCGGCGGTCAGCCCGAGCGTTGCCGGCTGGCCGAGCGCCGTCCAGTCGATCTCGGCTGCGCGCTGGATCAGCTGCGCTCGCACCCCGAGCCGTTCGGCGACTTCGGCGAGGCGCAGCGAATTGCTGCTGTTGGGGGCACCGATCACCAACATATGCTCGCACTGCGGCGCGATCGCCTTGACCGCCGCCTGGCGATTGGTGGTCGCGTAGCAAATGTCTTCGCCCTTGGGTGCGCGGATCGCGGGGAAGCGCTGCTGGAGGATGGCGACGATCTCGGCGGTGTCGTCGACCGACAAGGTGGTCTGGGTCAGGAATGACAGCGCGCCGGGATTGGCCGCGACGATACTCCGCGCGTCGTCGGCGGTCTCGATCAGCGTCATCGCGCCGGCAGGAACCTGGCCGAAGGTGCCGATCACTTCGGGATGGCCCGAATGGCCGATGAACAGGATATGCAGTCCGGCCTCGATCAATCGCTGCGCCTGGCGGTGGACCTTGCTCACCAACGGGCAGGTGGCGTCGAGGTAGTCGAGCCCGCGAGCTTCGGCCGCCGCGGGCACCACTTTGGGCACGCCATGCGCCGAAAACACTACCGGCCGGCCATCGGGAACCTCGTCGAGATCCTCGACAAACACCGCGCCCATCCCGCGCAGCCGATCAACGACGTAGCGATTGTGGACAATTTCGTGGCGAACATAGACCGGCGGGCCGTGGCGCTCGATCGCCAGCTCGACGATCTTGATCGCTCGGTCGACCCCGGCGCAGAACCCGCGCGGCGCCGCGATCAGTAGGTGGAGCGATGGTTTGGTGTCGGCCATGATCGGCGATGTAAGCGATTGCTTGCAGCCTTGTAAGGGGCTTCCTATGACGGCGGCCAATCATGTTTCGTGCGCTTGCCCGGCATTCCCGTCCGGACGCGCCATGAAGAGGGGATCGTCCTTCGTGAAAGCCCGCAGCCTCGTTCTCGTCTCGCTCCTGCTTGCCACCGCGGCGGGCGGCGGGCGCAAGCAACTCGAAGACGGCGGGGTCTATACCCGCCGCACCGTCTGTCCGCAGGTCGCGATTCCCGCGTCGACCGGTGATGTCACCTTGTTCGATCCGGCCAATCGCCAGGATTCGGCGGCGATCGACGTCGTCGCGACGATGACCAACGTCCGCGCCACGTGCGACGAAGGCGATCAGTCGATCGTCTCGACCGCAAGCTTCGACATTGTCGCGACACGGCGCGATGCCGGCGCCGCGCGCACCGTCGTGCTGCCGTTTTACGATATTGCGATGCAGGCCGGCGCGCAGGTCGTCGCCAAGCGCGTCGGGCAGGTGGCGGTCAACTTCCCCGCCGGCAGCCAGCGCGGTTCGGGCAACAGCCAGGCGATCGTGCGGATCAATCGCGCCGCCACCTCGCTTCCCGAAAACGTCCGCGCCGAGCTGACCAAGGAACGCAAATCAGGCGAAGTCGACGCCGCGATCGACCCGCTAAGCGACCCCGCGATCCGTGCCGCGGTCGCGCGCGCTACCTTCGAGCATCTGATCGGCTTTCAGCTGACCCAGGCGCAGCTGCAATATAACGCGACGCGCTAGACTCGCCAATCAACGCGTTGACAGGCGCTCGGCACGTCGCCAGAGCCTGATGCGTCTCCCGCTAATGCCTCGGCATTGCGGGAAGGCCGCGCGGGAGAGTTCTCGGGAGACCGGGACGCCGAAGGAGCAACCGCCCCCGGAATCTCTCAGGCACACGGGACCGCGCGCGCCTGACAGTCTGGAAAGTGTCCTCGTCGCTCTGGCGAGGGCCGCCGAAGGGGTAAGCCGCGCCGCCTGGGCGTTGCGGTCAAAGCTCTCAGGTTAGCGCGACAGACGGGGGTTCGTGACTGGGGCGCCGAGCGGCGTTTCCGGCGCGGACAGCTTGGGAGCGCGCCGATGACCGAACCGACGACCAACATTCAGACCTTGCCGCTTGACGCCTGGCACCGCGCTCGCGGCGCGCGAATGGTGCCGTTCGCGGGCTATGACATGCCGGTCCAGTACGACGGCATCATGGCCGAGCATTTGTGGACGAGGGCGCACGCCGGGCTGTTCGACGTCAGCCATATGGGCCAATTGCTGTTCCACGGCCCCGACCTCGACAAAGCGCTCGAAACCTTGCTTCCGGGCGATCTCCAGTCGCTCAAAGACGGGCGGCTGCGCTATTCGATGCTGCTCGGCGAGGATGGCGGGATCATCGACGATCTGATGGCAACCCGCCGCGGCGATCATTTCTACCTTGTCGTCAACGGCGCGACCAAGGCCGGCGACATCGAACAATTCGAGCGCCGGCTGCCGCGCAGCGTGGCGATGGATCATATGAAGGAGCAAGCGCTGCTCGCGCTCCAGGGGCCGGAAGCGGTCGCGGTGCTCGATATGATCGTGCCCGGCGTCGCCGAACTCGTCTTCATGCAGGCGGACTTGTTCCGCTGGCAAGACAAGCCGTTGTGGATCAGCAGATCGGGCTATACCGGCGAGGACGGCTATGAGATTTCGGTCGCCTCGCGCGATGCAGCCGCGCTGGCCGATGCGCTCGTCGCCGATGATCGGGTCAGGCCGATCGGGCTCGGCGCGCGCGATTCGCTGCGGCTTGAGGCCGGCTTGCCACTTTACGGCCATGATCTCGACGGCTCCACCACCCCGGTGATGGCCGACCTGCTGTTCGCGATCGGCAAGCGCCGCCGCGCCGAAGGCGGGTTCGCCGGCGCGTTCCGAATCCTCGCCGAAATCGACAATGGCCCGCTGCAAAAGCGCATCGGGCTGCTGGTCGACGGCAAGCAGCCGGTGCGCGAAGGCGCGCTGATCCTCGATCGCGAAGGCAATGAGGTCGGCCGGATCACCAGCGGCGGTCATTCGCCGACGCTCGGACGGCCGATCGCGATGGGCTATGTCGCGACCGCGCTCGCTCAGCCTGGCAGCTTCCTCAAGCTCGAACAGCGCGGCAAATTGTTCCAGGCGCAAGTCTCGCCGATGCCGTTCGTCCCCCATCGCTATTTCCGCAAACTCCAGGGAGCCTAGCCCATGACCCTCTACTTCACCGGCGAGCATGAATGGATCAAGGTCGAGGGCGACACCGCCACGATCGGCATTTCCGACCATGCCCAGCAGGCGCTTGGCGATATCGTGTTCGCCGAAGTCCCCGACCAGGGCCGCAGCCTCAACAAGGGCGACGAGGCAGCGGTGGTCGAATCGGTCAAGGCCGCGTCGGACGTCTATGCTCCGGTCGCGGGCGAGGTGATCGAGGGCAATCCGGCGCTCGCCGACGATCCCGCCTTGATCAATCGCGATCCCGAAGGCGAAGGCTGGTTCTTCAAAATGACGCTCGCCGACGCGTCCGAACTCGACGGCCTGATGGACGAAGCCGCCTACCGCGAGTGGGTCAAGACGCTCTGATTGACGCGCGTATCTTGAACGATGGCGCCTCGACCAGCCAGTGGGACGCGGCCGATTATGCCCGCGTCGGCGGCTTCGTGCCCGCGCTTGGCCGCGCGGCGCTCGATCTGCTCGATCCGCAACCGGGCGAGGCGATCCTCGATGTCGGCTGCGGTGACGGCGTGCTGACCGAGCAGATCGCCGCGCGCGGCGCGAGCGTGGTCGGAATCGACAGCAGCCTGAGCATGGTTGCCGCGGCCAAGGCGCGCGGACTCGACGCGCGGCTGATGGACGCCGGCCAACTCAAGTTCAGCGAGGCGTTCGACGCCGCTTTCTCCAATGCCACGCTGCATTGGGTGCTCGACAAGGAACGCGCCGCGCGCGCGATCTGGTTTGCCTTGAAGCCGGGCGGGCGCTTCGCCGGGGAATTCGGCGGGGCTGGCAATCTGCGGCGCCTGCGCGAGGCGCTTGACGACGAACTGGTCGCGCGCGGCTTCGTCCCCCCGATCGAAGCCGCCAATTGGTATCCCGAGGTCGAGGAATTCGTCGCTGTCTATGAGGCCGCCGGCTATAAGGACATCGACGCACGCTTGATCGAACGACCGACCCGGCTCGACCATGGCGTCGCCGGTTGGGTCACCGCTTTTCGCGCCGGCTGGCTCGACCGCGCCGGAGTTCCCGACGCCGAGCGCGCCACCATCGCCGACGCCGTCGCCGAGCGCGTCGGCTCGCCCATCGCCGATTATGTCCGCCTTCGCTTCATCATGAGGAAGCCCAACTGATGCGTTATTTGCCGCTGAGCGATGCCGATCGCTCTGCTATGCTTGAAAAGGTCGGGGCCGCCTCGATCGACGATCTGTTCAGCGACGTGCCTCCCGAGGCGCGGCTGACCGGCCCGATCCACGGCCTGCCGATGCACGCCAGCGAAATGGCGGTCGAGCGTCAGCTCGGCGCGATGGCGCGCAACAATATGGTCGCGGGCGAGGTGCCCTTCTTCCTCGGCTGCGGGGCGTACAAGCACCACATCCCGGCGTCGGTCGATCACCTCATCCAGCGCGGCGAATTCCTCACGGCTTACACTCCCTATCAGCCCGAAATCGCGCAAGGCACGCTCCAGGTGCTGTTCGAATTCCAAAGCCAGGTCGCGCGCTTGCTCGGCTGCGAAGTCGCCAATGCGTCGATGTACGACGGGTCGACTGCCTGCTGGGAAGCGATCGGCATGGCGCGGCGGATCACCCGACGAAAGAAAGCCATCATCTCCTCGGGGCTTCACCCGCATTATGTCGCGGTGTGCAGCACGATGGCCAAATTTACCGGCGATACGCTTGGCCTCGCGATCCCCGAACTCACTGCCGCGACCGACGCCGAACGGCTGATCGCCAGCATCGACGGCGAGACCTCGTGCGTCGTCGTCCAATATCCCGACATTCTCGGCCGGATCACCGACCTGACGCCAATTGCCGAAGCGGCGCACGCCAAGGGCGCATTGCTGATCGCAGTGGTGACCGAGCCGGTCGCGTTGGGGCTGATCAAGGCGCCGGGCGAGATGGGCGCTGACATTGTCGTCGGCGAGGGCCAGTCATTGGGCGTCGGGCTGCAATTCGGCGGCCCCTACGTCGGCCTGTTCGCCTGCCGCGAAAAGCATGTCCGGCAGATGCCCGGGCGGCTGGCCGGCGAGACCGTCGATGCGGCGGGCAAGCGCGGCTTCGTGCTCACCTTGTCGACCCGCGAGCAACATATTCGCCGCGAGAAAGCGACCTCGAACATCTGCACCAATTCAGGGCTGTGCGCGCTGGCGTTCAGCATCCACATGACCCTGCTCGGTGAAAAGGGGCTGCGGCAGCTGGCCGCGCTCAATCACCAGCGCGCGGTCGAGGTCGCCGAGCGGTTGGCGGCGCTTCCCGGGGTCGAATTGGTCAACGACAGTTTCTTCAACGAATTCACGCTTCGACTGCCGATCGAGGCGCGCCCTGCCGTCCACGCGATGGTCACGCGCGGCGTGCTTGGCGGAGTGTCGCTCGGACGGCTTTATCCCGACGTCGTGAGCCTCGCCAACGGGCTGGTTGTGGCGGTTACAGAGACCGTCAGCGATGCCGATATCGACGCCTTCGAAGCGGCGCTCAAGGAGGTGCTGTCATGACCGTCAACCAAAGCGGCTGGAAGCCGACCACCCCGACCGCCGCGACCAGCGATGGCGCCACCACCACCGGCAATCGCGCATTGATGCTCGAGGAACCGCTGATCTTCGAGATTGGCGATAGCGACAGCACCGGCGTGGATTTCGGCAGCTACGCAAGCGGGACGTCGCGAATTGCTGGGCTTGAGCGCAGCACCGAGATCGGCCTGCCCGGACTCTCCGAACCCCAGACAGTGCGCCACTACACCCGCCTGTCGCGCCAGAATTACGCCATCGATCTTGGGCTGTTTCCGCTCGGCAGCTGCACAATGAAGCACAACCCGCGGCTCAACGAGAAAGTCGCGCGAATGCCCGGCTTCGCCGATATCCACCCGCTCGCGCCGCAGGAAAGCGTGCAGGGCGCGCTCGAGCTGATCGACACGCTCGCTTACTGGCTGATCACGCTGACCGGGATGCACGGCGTTGCGATGTCACCCAAGGCCGGCGCGCATGGCGAATTGTGCGGGATCCTCGCGATCCGCGCGGCATTGGAGGCGCGTGGTGACGCCCGCTCGGTCGTGCTGGTGCCCGAAAGCGCCCACGGGACCAATCCGGCGACCGCCGCTTTTGCCGGCTACAAGGTCGAAAATATTCCCGCGACCAGCGCTGGCCGGGTTGACCTCGAAGCGCTCAAGGCACGGCTCGAAGTGGGTGGGCCGAACTGTGATGTCGCCGCGGTGATGATCACCAATCCCAACACCTGCGGTCTGTTCGAGCCCGAGATGAAGGCGATCAGCGATGCAGTCCATGCCGCTGGCGGATTGGTGTATTGCGACGGGGCCAATTTCAACGCGATCGTCGGCAAGGTTCGCCCCGGCGACCTCGGAATCGACGCGATGCACATTAATCTGCACAAGACCTTCTCGACACCCCACGGCGGCGGTGGTCCCGGGTCGGGGCCGGTGGTGATGAGCGAAGCGCTGAGCCGGTTCGCGCCCTTGCCTTATGTCGTCAAAAGCGGCGACGGCTACCGCCTGGTCGAAGAAGAGACCGCGCATGCCGAAGGCTCGGACAGCTTCGGGCGGATGGTCGCTTTCCACGGCCAGATGGGGATGTTCACGCGCGCGCTGGCGTACATGATGAGCCACGGCGCCGATGGCCTCGCCCAGGTCGCTGCGGACAGCGTGCTCAACGCCAATTATCTGCTGCGCAGCCTCGAAGACGTGCTCGACGCGCCGTTCGCGCATTCGGGGCCGTGCATGCATGAGGCGATCTTCAGCGATAAGGGGTTCGCCGAGGGTTTTTCGACGATCGACGTTGCCAAGGCGCTGATCGACGAGGGCTTTCACCCGATGACGATGTATTTCCCGCTCGTCGTCCACGGCGCGATGCTGGTCGAGCCGACCGAGACCGAGTCCAAGGCCAATCTCGACCAGTTCATCGTCGCGCTGCGCTCGATCGCCGAGCGGGCACGGGCCGGGGATCCGGCGCTGAAAACCGCGCCGATCTACGCCCCGCGCCGCCGCCTCGACGAGACGCTTGCGGCGAGGAAGCCGATCCTCGCCTACCAGACCCCCGCGCCCGATGGCGCCGAAAGTGGCGTCGGCGCCGAGCTGGGCGGTCGCTGATGGCGTGGGCGGCGATGTTCTCGTTGACCAACTTCATCGCGCTGATCGCATGGGCGATGCTCGCGCTGTTGCCGCGCGGTCCGAAACTAATGGCGTTGGTGCTGTACCTCGGGGTCGGGCTGCTATGCGCGGCTTATGCATTGATGTTCGCCGGGCTGCTCGGCGGATTGTTTGACCCGCGCGCGCTGCCTGGCGCGGGGCAGGGCAATTTCACAACCATCGCCGGCATCCGCGCCTTGTTCATGAGCGATGGCGGGATTGTCATCGGCTGGACGCATTATCTCGCCTTCGACCTGTTCGTCGGGCTGTGGATCGCCAAGGACGCCGATCACAAGGGCTTTTCGCGACTCGTCCAATTGCCATTCCTGTTCGCGACGCTGATGGCCGGGCCGATCGGGCTATTGCTGTGGCTGATCGTGCGCGAACGCCGCGCGCGCCAGGCGGCGCGTTCGGCGGCATGACCGAGCGGCGTTTCTACGAGGCGCCCCTCGGCGACGATCAGCGCCGCTCGGCACCCGCCGCGTTGCGCAATCGCGATCCGATCACAGACGTGCTTCGCGAGTGGCTGCCGCCCAGCGGGCTGGTGCTCGAAATCGCCAGCGGCACCGGCGAGCATGCGGTCCACTTCGCGCGCGCCTTTCCCGCGCTCGACTGGCAGCCGAGCGATCCCGACGCCGGGGCTCGGGCGTCGATCGCCGCGTGGTCGAATGATGCCGCTTTGGCCAAACTCCGCCCGGCGCTCGACCTCGACTCGGGCGCGACTGAGTGGCCGGTCGATCGCGCGGCCGCGATCGTGGCGCTCAACATGGTCCACATCAGCCCGTGGGCGGCGGCGCTTGGGCTGCTTGATGGCGCTGCCCGGCTCCTCGCGCCAGGCGCGCCGTTGATCCTCTACGGACCGTGGATAGAGGCGGGGGTCGAGACCGCGGCGTCGAACCTGGCCTTCGATCACAGCCTGCGCGAGCGCGATCGCGAATGGGGGCTGCGTGCGGTCGAAGACTTTGCCGCCGAGGCGGCGCGGCGCGGCCTGTCGCTGGTCGAGCGGCGCGCGATGCCGGCCAATAATCTAATGCTGCTGCTGCGGCGCTCGGCGCTCGGCGATGCGCCAGGCAAGTAGCGCGATCACGATCCCGAGCGACCAGCCGCCGACCACGTCGCTCGGCCAATGGACGCCGAGATAGGGCCGCGTCAGGCCGATCGCCACGCTCAGCGCCGCCGCTACCACCACCGCGCTGCGCCGCCACGCCGGCGGCGCCGCGATCAGCGCGATCGACAGGAACCCCGCCATCGTATTGCCGGCGTGACCGCTCGGAAAGCTTGAGCTGTTGGTCATCACCGGATGCGCGTCGAGCGCCGGGCGCGCGCGCTCGATCACCAGCTTCAATCCGTCGATCATCAAGCGCTCGCCGATCACGGCGCCGGCCAGCACCATCGCCCGCGCCCGATCGCGCTTTAATGCCAGCCATCCCGCCGCGAGCAGTCCCGCGCCGATCGTGACATAAGCGCTGCCGAATTGCGTCAGCGCGATCACCAGGCTGGTCAAACTGGGCGACTGGGAGCGCCACGCCTGAAGCTGGCTTATCGCTTCGACATCGGGCGCGAACCCGGCCCCGCCGATCAATCCCGCCCCAATCGCCACCGCCAGGAGGCAGGCAATTAACGCGCCGCCAATTATATGCAATTTGGCCATGCGGCGTTAAACGAAGTTTTACGTCTTTGCGCTAGTGCCGAAGGATGGACCAAAGCAGCACCACCCAAAACAGGCGTTCCCGGCGGTCAAACCTGCTGATGACGGCGACCCTCGAAATTGCGGGGCGCGTCTTGCCGGTGAAGCTGCGAAACCTGTCAGCCGATGGGGCGCGTGTCGAAGGCGCGGAGCTTCCGGTCGAGGGCACCCGATTGCTGTTTCGCAAGGGCGAATTGGCGATCGACGGGCGGGTGATTTGGGTGCGCGGCAAGCAGGCCGGGGTCGCTTT
>JAJAYY010000136.1 GCA_026785965.1 Sphingomonas bacterium | reverse complement strand
GCGCTGACGCTGGAGGAAGGGATCGCGCTGATCGACGCCAAGGCGGCCAAGGGTCCGGGGATCAAGAAAAAGAAACCGGCCAGGAAGAAAGCGCCGGCCAAGGCGGCGGCGAAGAAAAAGGCTTAAAGTCCGCACACCGTGCACGCCGGGTCCGCGGTGAGGCGAATCCGCCGCCACGCGAGGCTCGTGCCGTCGAACAGGTGCAGCGTCCCCGCGGCATCAGGTTCGATCCCGACGATCGCGCGAATCGCGACCAGCGCGGCGAACGCGCCGACGGTCGCGGTGAGTGCGCCGAGCACACCGAGTTCGGCGCAATTGTCGCAATCGTCGGCATCGAACGCATCGCCGACAAAGCAGCGATAGCAGGGCTGCCCTCGGAATAGGGCCACCTGGCCCTGGAACTGCTGGGCGGCCGCCGAAAGCAAGGGAATGCCGAGCGATGTCGCGCTGTCGCTGACCACCAGGCGAGTGGCGAAAGTGTCGGTCCCGTCGAGAATCAGGTCGTGGCCGGCGAGCAGAGTAGCGGCATTGTCTGCTGAAAGGCGTTCGCCGATCACGCTCACCGCAACATGCGGATTGCGCTCGGCAACGAAGGTGGCGGCGAGTGCGGCCTTGGATTCCCCCACGTCTGAGGTGCGGTACAGCGGCTGGCGCTGGAGGTTGCTGAGGTCGACGACGTCGTCATCGATGATCGTCAGCCGACCAATGCCCGCGCCAGCCAGCGCCGGAATCGCCGCCGCGCCAATCCCGCCGGCGCCGACAATCGCGATGCTCGCCGCTTTCAACCGCTGCTGCCCGACCCCGCCGATCTGCGGCAGGACGATGTGCCGTGCGTAGCGGTCGAGTTCGTCGTCGGTCAGGCTCATCGCCCGGTCGAGCCGAAGCCTCCGGCGCCCCGCTCGGTCTCGCACAGCTCGCCGACTTCGTCGAACGCCGCCCGTGTCACTGTCGCGGGCACCAGTTGCGCGATGCGTTCGCCGCGGCGGATCGCGAACGGTTCGCTGCCGTGGTTGATCAGCAGCACCTTCACTTCGCCGCGATAGTCGCTGTCGATTGTCCCGGGCGTGTTGGGGACGGAGATGCCATGCTTGAAGGCGAGACCCGAGCGCGGGCGGACCTGGATCTCATAGCCCGCGGGGATCGCCACCTGAAAACCGGTCGCGACGGCATGGCGCTGGCCCGGCAACAGGTCTAAATCCTCGGCGGCGACGATGTCCATCCCGGCGGCGCCAGGCGTGGCATAGCTCGGCAGCGGCAAACCCTCGCCGTGCGGCAGGCGGGCGATCTGGATTCGGATGGTCACGCAAGGTCCTCGATGATGCGGCGAATGAGGTATTGCGCGACCTCCTCCTTGGTGGCCTCGGGACATTCCTTCGCGCCCGCAGCGGTGATCAGGTGAACACGGTTGTGGTCGCCGCCCATGACGTCACCGGAGACGTCGTTGGCGACGATCCAGTCGGCGTTTTTGGCGAGGCGTTTCGCGGAAGCGTTGGCGACGACATTGTCGGTCTCGGCGGCGAATCCAATCAGCAGGCGCGGGCGATCGGGGTGCTGGCCGAGGGTGGCGAGGATGTCGGGGTTGGCGGCGAACTCGAGGCGCGGGGCCCCGTCGGCTTTCTTGAGCTTGCGCGCCGAAGCGACCACTTTCCAATCGGCGACGGCCGCAACCAGGATCGCGACATCGGCGGGCAAGGCGGCCTCGACCGCGGCGGCCATTTGGTCGGCGGTTTCGACATCGATCCGTGCCACCCCGCCTGGCGTGGGAAGGGCGACCGGGCCGGCGATCAGGGTGACCCGTGCGCCTGCCTGCGCGGCGGCGGCGGCGATCGCGAACCCTTGTTTGCCGCTACTGCGGTTGGCGATCATTCGCACCGGATCGATCGGCTCGTGCGTCGGGCCAGCGGTGACCAATATGTGCCGGCCTTTGAGAGCCTCCCCAGAACGGGGAGGGGGACTAGCCGCAGGCTGGTGGAGGGGGGCGAGCGGAGCGAGCGTTGCGCCGACCGCTCCACTACCACTCTCCGTATCGGGAAGGATTTGCGCCAAGATCGCGGCCGGCTCGGGCAAGCGCCCCGGCCCATATTCGCCGCACGCCATTGGGCCTTCGTCGGGGTCGATCACGGTGATTCCGCGGGTCCGGAGCGCGGCGATATTGGCTTGGGTTGCGGCATGTTGCCACATGCGGACGTTCATCGCCGGAACGACGACCACTGGCTTGTCGGTCGCAAGCAGCAAGGTGGTGGCGAGGTCGTCGGCGATTCCGGCGGCCATTTTGGCGACCAGGTCGGCGGTGGCCGGGCAGACCAGCACCAAGTCGGCGGCGCGGCTCAACTGGATGTGGCCCATCTCGGCCTCATCCTTCAAATCCCACAGCGAGGTGTAAACCGGGCTCTCGGCGAGCGCGGCGAGGCTCATCGGGGTGACGAAATGCGCGCCGCCCGCGGTGAGGACCGGGGTGACCATATGTCCCGCCTTGCGGGCGAGGCGGATCAGCTCGGCGGCCTTGTAGGCGGCAATGCCTCCGCCGACGATGAGAAGGATGCGGCTCATGGCGCTGGCTGTGCCACGCCGCGCGCCGCGCTTACAAGCGTCGCGATCGCGCGCGGCACGAAGATCAGCCCGACCAGCGACAGCGGTGCGACCAGCAGTGACCAGTAAAAGGTGTCGGGGCGGGCGAACAGGGCCAGCATCGCAGTGTAGCCGAGCAGCAGCAGCGTGGCGCGCAACGCCCAGTCGGTGCGGACCGCTGCCCAGCCGAATAGCGACAGCAGCACGACTATCGTCCCGAGCGCGAGCGGCAGCGCGGTGGCGCTCGACACCATTGTCACCGCGTTGAGCGCGAACCGGACCCCGAGCAGCGCATTCCAGCCGGGGGAGGCGAGGTCGTCGGGGCGGACCACGCCCGCGACCATCTCAGCGTGAAGCGTGAGCGCGACCGCGAACAGCGCCACCACCCCGGCCCAGCCGAGCGCCTCGCGCCAGCGCTTCTCGATCAGGGCAAGTCCGCCCATCGCGAGGATCATCGGCAGCGCGGTCTCGCGGATCAGCAACGCCAGTGCGCCCGCGACGATCGCCGCGGCGGCATGGCCCGGCCGCCTCAGTCCGACCATCAGCGCCATCAGCAGCGCCGCCCAGCTTTCGTGGAACAGCCCGGTGACCGGTTCGACCAGCGCCGCAGTGCCGCCGACCAGCAGCACCAGCGCGATTGCGAGCATCCGCAGCGGCAGGTGCGGCTCGAGCCGGCGCCACCACACCAGCAGGACGGCGAGCGCGAGCAAGCCCTCGATGATGATCATCGGCCATTCGCCAAGCGCGGCATAAATCGCGACCAGCGTCGGCAGGCGGAAGGTGACGAACGGCTTCAACGGATAGCCGCCTTGGCGCAGCTCGTCGGCGGCGACCGAATAATAAGGCTCGCCCGCAGCGACGCGGGAGATCGTGTCGCGGTACAGGTCGAGGTCGCTTTGCTCGCTTTCCGACGCGCGAACCTTGGGCGCGGCCGACGAAGCGACGGGCCAGGCGGCAATGATCAGCGCGGCGGCAAGCATCGCAAGCAGCGCGATCGCCGGGCCCCGGCCCCACCGCTCGAAGCGCGTCGGGAAGCGGCCGATGTCCATCCTAGCCAAATACGAACGCCGTCGCCGCCGCGCCCAGCGCGCCCGCGATCAGCGCAATCGCAATCAACGCGCCCCAGCGTTGCCGCTCGACGGTTTCGACATCGGCGAGGGGCGGTGGAGGCGGCGCTGCGCCGGGGGTCGGATAAGAAGCGTCAATCTTGCGGATCAGCTCGGGGACGAGTTTCAGGGCGCGGACGACATCGACGATGCGGTCGGCATAATAAGCTTCGCGGCCGAGCTCGGAGCGTAGCCATTCCTTGAGGAACGGCTCGGCGGTTTCCCACATGTTGATGTCGGGGTCGAGCGCGGTGGCGACTCCTTCCTCCATCACCATGGTCTTTTGCAGCAACAGCAAATGCGGCTGGACCGGCATGTCGAAATCGCGGGTGATCGCGAACAGTCCGTCAAGCATCCGCCCGATGCTGATGTCCTTGACCGGGAGCCCGCGGATCGGCTCGCCCACGGCGCGCAGCGCGGTCGCGAACTCGGCGACATTGTGGTGGCTGGGGACATATTGCGCTTCGAAATGGATTTCGGCGACGCGCTGATAATTGCCGGTGATCAGGCCGTAGAGGATTTCCGCCAGCCACATCCGCGCGCGCCGGTCGATCCGCCCCATGATCCCGAAATCGACCGCCGCCACCCGCCCATCCGCAAGCGCGAACAGATTGCCTTGGTGGAGGTCGGCGTGGAAATAGCCGTCAATCACCGCTTGGCGGAGGAAGGCGCGAACGAGGATCGCGGCGAGGGCCTTGGGATCGTGCCCGGCGGCGATCAGCCGGTTGCGGTCGCTGAGCTTGATCCCGTCGAGCCATTCGAGCGTCATCACCCGCCGCGACGTCCGCCGCCAGTCGATCGCGGGCACGAAGAAGCCCGGCTCGGCGACCATCTTCTCCTTGAGTTCGGACGCCGATGCGGCCTCGCGCTGGAGATCGAGCTCGCGCGTGGTCCATTGCTTGAAATGCGCCACCACCAATCGCGGGCGGAGCCGCACCGCCTCGGTTCCGCCGAGCAATTCGACATGCGCCGCGGCCCATTCATAGGTCTCGAGCGCGGTGGCGAATTCCTCCTCGATCCCCGGGCGAAGTACCTTGATCGCGACATCGCGGCCTTCGGTGGTCACCGCGCGATGGACCTGGGCGATCGACGCCGCGCCAACCGGCACTTCGTCGATGAACGAGAACAGGTTTTCGATCGGCGCCCCAAGCCCATGTTCGATCGCCGCCTTGATCGCCGAGTAAGGCGCCGGGGGGAGCGAATCCTGAAGCTGGAGAAGGTTGGCGGCGGCGGCGTCGCCGACCAGGTCGGGCCGCGTCGCGAGCGCCTGGCCAAGCTTGATTGCAGCTGGTCCGATCGCCTGGAGCGCGGCGGCGTAATCAGGCGCGGCGGGCTGGTGCAGGCCGAAGCGGGCGACGCGCAGCAACCGGCGCACGCCGAGCGGGGTGAGCGGGTCGCGCTCGATCCCCTGCAGCGCGCCGTGCCGCGCCAGCGTCCTGCCCCAGCGAAGCAAGCGCCACAAATGGGTGACGGCGGTGGTCAAATCTTCCAGCCGCCGTGAATCGCGACCAGCCCGCCAAGGATCGGGTCAACGCTGGTCGATTTGAACCCGGCGTCGCCGATCATCGCCTTGAACGCGTCCATCCGCGGAAAGCGGCGGATCGATTCGACGAGGTAGCGATAGCTTTCCTCGTCGCCCGCGACGGCCTTGCCGATGCGCGGAATGACATGCTCGGAATAACGATCGTAGAGCGGGCCGAAGCCGGGCCATTCGCTGGTCGAAAATTCGAGGCAATAAAAGCGCCCGCCGCGTTTGAGCACGCGATGCGCTTCGCGCAGTGCGGCGGGAATGTCGGTCACGTTGCGGATCCCGAACGCGATCGTATAGGCATCGAAGCTGGCGTCGGCGAAGCTCAACGTCTCGGCATTCTCTTGCTGCCAGCTCAACCCGTCGATGCCGCGCTTGGTGGCGCGTTCCATCCCGACTTCGAGCATGTCGGGGTTGATGTCGCTGACCATCACCTCAGCGCCGCACTTCGCCATGCGAAACGCGATGTCGCCGGTGCCGCCGGCCATGTCGAGGATGCGCTCCCCGGCGCGCGGCTTGACCTTGGCGACGAAGCGATCCTTCCACAGTCGGTGCATTCCGCCCGACATCAGATCGTTCATCACGTCATAGCTTTTGGCGACCGACGAGAAGACCCCGCCGACGCGGCGGGTTTTTTCCTCGGGAGTGACCAGCGTGTCGCCGAAATTGACCTTGTCCATTGCCGCGCCCTAGCAGGGAGATCAGAGGCGCGAAACATTCCATGTCGCCGCAGAGGTTTGATGCCCGAACTCCCCGAAGTCGAAACTACCGTTCGCGGGCTGGCGCGCGTGCTCGACGGGCGCCGCCTGGTCCGGGTCGAGCCGCGCCGCGCCGACCTACGCCGGGCATTGCCGGTCGACCTCGGCCAGCGCCTCACCGGGGCGCGGGTCATTGGGCTCGGCCGGCGCGCGAAATACGGCCTGATCGACACCGATCGCGGCGACACCTTGATCTTCCACCTCGGGATGTCCGGCCGCTGGCGGATCGACCCGCATGAAATCGGCAAGCACGACCATTTGCTGATCGAGACCGACGACGGACACCGGCTGAGCCTCAACGATCCGCGCCGCTTCGGCTCGCTCGACCTGATGCCTACTGCCGAGGTTGCGGCGTGGCCGCCGATTGCGGCGCTTGGTCCCGAGCCCCTCGGCGCTGCGCTTCAAGGCAAGTGGCTCGAGCAGCGGCTAGATGGGCGCAAGGCGGCGATCAAGCTGATGCTGCTCGACCAGCGGATCGTCGCCGGCCTCGGCAACATCTACGTCTGCGAGGCGCTGTTCCGGGCGCGGATCGATCCGCGCAAGGCGGCGGGAAAAGTGAGCATGGTGAAGTTGAATGCGCTCGCCACCGCAATCCCGTCAGTCCTCGACGAAGCGATTGCGGCGGGCGGGTCGAGCCTGCGCGACTTTGCCCAGCCCGATGGCGAGCTCGGCTATTTTTCCAAGCAGTTCGACGTCTATGGCCGCGAGGGCGAGCCATGTCGCGGCGGATGCGGCGGGACGGTCAGGCGAATCGTCCAGAGTGGCCGCTCGACCTTCTTCTGCCCGTCGTGCCAGCGGTAGGGTCTCTGTTTGAAGACCCGCTGCGGCGGGCCGGTACCGCACTTCACCATGCGGTTGACGCGAATCGCCCGTGAGGGTAGGGGGACGGCACGCCGGTGCAAGCCCATGGGCTCTGCGCCGCTTTTTCATTTTGCACTCAAGAGTTTAGAGGTCGATATCGATGGCGAACACGCCGCAAGCCAAGAAGCGCATCCGTCGCAACGCCAACCGTGCGGCGATCAACGGCAACCGCGTCAGCCGCATCCGGACCTTCATCAAGGCGGTCGAGTCGGCTTGCGCCGCGGGCAAGAAGGATGAGGCCTCCGACGCGCTCAAGAAGGCGCAGCCGGAAATGGCGCGCGGAGTCGCACGCGGCGTGATGCACAAGAATACCGCGTCGCGGAAGTTCTCGCGGCTGACCAAGCGAGTCGCCGCGCTGTAAGATTTCGGGACTAGTCTCGACCTGCAACTGGCCGCCGGAGCGATCCGGCGGCCAGTTTCATTTTGATGACGGAAAAAAGTCTAGCGAATCCGGCGATTCGCGCGAATCGCTTTGGCGCCGTCCCGACTACAATCTCGGAAAACTGCCGTTTCTTTGCATTTCCGTGACTTTTAGATGTCAAGCCGATTTATTTTGCATTGTTGAAATATCGCGCTTGAATGCCTGCTCGCGACCTTTCACAACAATTTGCTCCGGCGGCGAATCTGTCCCGGGGGGCAAGACAAAAGTTGACCGATGCTGCGGCGAATCGCGCCGTGAAGATCGGCGACTCGCGCCTTGCAAACATGTTCCTATGGGAGGCGCGCGCTAGTGCAGGGCATTCGGGATAATCTGTGTGACACCGATGCTGCCCGCGAAGCCGCCGCGACCGTCGCCGCGCCGCTTGATGCCGCGTGGGAGGCGATTCGCATGGGACTGCGCCGCGATCTCGGCGCGCGCACCTTCGACGGCTGGCTCAAGCCCGCCGAGCTCGGCGTGCTCGACGGCGAATCGGGCGAACTGACGCTGGTCATGCCGAGCCAGTTCATGGCCGACTGGGTGCGCTCGCATTTCGGCGACCGACTCGCGCTGGCGTGGAAAACGGTTCTCCCGCTGGTCCGCTCGGTCCGAGTCGTCGCCTCGGCCGACGGGCCCAAGCCCGCGCCGTTGCTGATCCTCGAGGAAATTCCGGCAGCGCCGCAAGCGTTTATGCAGCGCGACCCGTCGGGTCCCAATTTCGATGCTCGCTACCGGTTCGAGACCTTTGTCATCGGCAAGGCCAACGAAGTCGCGGCGACCGCAGCGCGGACGCTCGCCACCGCCGACAGCGTCGCCTTCAACCCGTTGTTCCTCCACGGCGGCACCGGGCGCGGCAAGACCCATTTGCTCCACGCCATCGGCCAGACCTTCCTGGAATGCCGCCCGGGCGCG
>JAJAYY010000135.1 GCA_026785965.1 Sphingomonas bacterium | reverse complement strand
GGTTGCCGATCGGTATGAGACCACCGCAAAGGCTCGTTCACACAAGTGCCAACGATAATCAGGCTCTTGCGATTGCCGCGTAACTGACGGCCTAACGGTCAGAAGTTACTAGGACAAAAGCGCGGTTGGACCCAACCGGGCAACAGAATGGGATTCCAGCGGTACGGGAGGCACCGGGCAACAGAAGCCTCCCACTTTTCCGCTCAATCACGGCCTCCGGCGAAGCTCGTCGCGGATTTCGGTGAGCAGCTCGGCTTCGGTCGGTCCGGCGGGTGTTTCCTCGCCGCGCTTAAGGACGCGGTTGGCGTAATGGACGATCAGGAAGATGACGAAGGCAAGGATCAGGAAATTGATCAGTACGGTGACGAACTGGCCCCAGCCATTCACCGCCGCACCCGCCGCCTTCAAATCGGTATAGCTGTTCGGGTCGCCCTGAAAGCCCTCGGGGATCGGCCCCAGCACGCAGAAATAGCTGGCGAAATCCATCCCGCCGAAGACAAAGCCGACGACCGGCATGATGATATCGCCGGTGAGGCTGGCGACGATCGTCGCGAACGCCGCGCCGATGATCACCGCGACGGCGAGGTCGAGGACGTTGCCCCGCGCGATAAACGCCTTGAATTCGCCGAACATTAATCTTCCCCCTCAGGTGCGCGCGCATCAGCGAAGGTGTGACCTTGTCCGCGGCGGATTGAAAGGGGTCTCACGCCGCCCTACGTTCGCTGATGACATCATCGTCACAGGGGGATCCCATGACCATCGTTCGCCGTATTGGTTTGCTTGCACCGCTCGCCGCGCTCAGCCTATCCGGCTGTGGGCTCAACAGTGTCCCGACCGCCGAGGAAACGGTCAACGCCAAATGGGCCAATGTGCAGAGCGAATATCAGCGCCGCAATGACCTGATCGGCAACCTCGTCGAGACGGTCAAAGGCTATGCCAAGCAAGAGAAAGACGTGCTGATCGCGGTGACGCAGGCGCGCAGCCGGGCGACCTCGACCCAGATCAGCGCCGCCGATCTGTCCGACCCGGCCAAGGTGCGCGCTTACAATGAAGCGCAGACCCAGGTCGGCAATTCGGTCAGCCGCTTGCTCGGCCCGGCGATTTTCGAGGCCTATCCCGACCTCAAGTCGAACGAGAATTTCCTCACGCTCCAGAGCCAGCTCGAGGGCACCGAAAATTCGATCCTGGTGTCGCGCAACGATTATAACGAAGCGGTGCGCGCCTATAACACCCGCATCCGCACCTTCCCCGACGCGATCGGCGCCAAGATCTTCTACGGCGCCAAGCCCAAGGTCCCGTTCGAGGCCGCGTCCGGCGCCGATAAAGCGGTCAAGGTCGACTTCAACACGGCGGGCTGAGGTGATCCGCCTGATCGCGGCGGTGTGGCTGGCGATGCTGATCATTGCCGCGCCCGCCGCCGCGCAGACCTTTCCCAAGCTGACCGGTCGAGTCGTCGATCAGGCCGATCTGCTGCGCCCCGAGCAGGAGGTCGATCTGACCTCGAAGCTCGCCGCGCTCGAAACGCGGACCGGGCGCCAGTTCGTGATCGTCACGCTGCCGAGCCTCGAGGGGCGGACGATCGAGGATTATGGCTATCGGCTCGGGCGCGAGTGGAAGATCGGCGACGAGGCGAAGGACGACGGCGTGCTGCTGATCGTCGCCCCCACCCAGCGCAAGGTGCGGATCGAGACCGGCTATGGCGCGCGCGTGTTCCTGACCGATGCGGTGTCGAGCGTGATCATCCGCAACTCGATTTTGCCCAAGTTCAAGGCCGGCGACATGGGCGGAGGGATCGTCGATGGCGCGACCGCGATCATCACCACGCTCGAACTGCCCGCCGCCGAAGCGGCGCGGCGCGCCAAGGAAATCGGCGCCGCCGAAGCCAAACGCGCCGAGAGCGGGGTCAACCCGTTCCCGGTGTTCGTGATCATCATCGTCTTCTTCATGATTATTGCTTCAATCGCGCGCCGCGCCGGGGGCAAGCGCTACAAGGGTCGACGCCGCGGCGGGATCGACCCGATGGTCATCCTGTGGGGCCTCGATGCGATCAGTCGCTCGGGGCACGGCGGTGGTGGCTGGGGCGGCGGTGGCGGCGGCTGGGGCGGCGGCGGCGGCGGCGGCTTCTCGGGCGGCGGCGGATCGTTTGGCGGCGGCGGGGCATCGGGGGGATGGTGATGCGCAAGCTCAATGCCGAGGATCATGCCAAGGTCAGCGGCGCGATCGCCGCGGCCGAGGCGCGCAGCGACGGCGAGATCGTCGCCATCACCAGCGACCTGTCCGATAGCTATCACGACGTCGGGCTGCATTATGCGGTGCTGGTGGCGTTCGCGGTGCTCGCTTTCTTCGCGGCCTCTCCGCAATCGCTGACCTGGTGGCATGACTGGCTGGTCGGCTGGTCGGCCGAGCCGAGCCTGCGCGAATATCTGACGCTGTTGCTGCTATTCGCGCTGGCCAAGTTCCTGGCCGCGTTGTTCGTGCTCAAATGGATGCCGCTGAGGCTCGCGCTAACCCCCGGCGCGACCAAGACCCGGCGCGTGCGACGGCGCGCGATCATGCTGTTCAAGACCGGCGCCGAGCGACGCACCATCGGCCGCACCGGGATCCTGATTTACCTGTCGCTGGGCGAACACCGCGCCGAGATTGTCGCCGACGAAGCGATCACCTCGGTGACGACGCCGGAGACTTGGGGCGAGGCAATGGCTGCACTGCTGACCGAAGTGAAGGCCGGGCGCCCCAGCGATGGGGTGGTCGCCGCGGTTGCGCTGATCGGCGACGTGCTTGCGGAGCATTTCCCCAAGTCGGGCGAAGACACCAACGAAATACCGGACAAGCTGATCGAGCTGTGACCCTTCGACAGGCTCAGGGTGAGCGGGTGGACAAAAAAGTCGAGTGGCAAGGCCGTTATCTCCGCGCCGTCCGCGATCGGAATTGGGAATATGTCGAGCGCTGCGGCGACGTTCATGCGGTGGTGATCCTGGCCGAGCATGACGGGCGCGTGGTGCTGGTCGAGCAGGAGCGGGTGCCACTCGGGCGGCGCTGCCTCGAGCTTCCCGCGGGTTTGGTCGGTGACGAGGATGACAAAAGCGTCGAGGATACGGCGATCAAGGAGCTCGAAGAGGAAACCGGATTCACCGCGGCGCGGATCGAGCGGCTGGGTGAATTTGTCAGCTCACCCGGAATAACCTCCGAAGGATTTATCCTGGTCCGCGCCCACGGACTGTCGAAAATCGGCGACGGCGGCGGGGTCGGGGATGAGCGGATCGAGGTCCATCTTGTGACGCGCGGGCAATTGGCGGGCTTTGTCGCCGAACGCCGCGCGGCGGGCGTCGCGGTCGACGCCAAAATGCTGCTCGTGCTGGCCGGCGCGCTGCTCGGCTGATCAGTCGGCTCGGTTCATTGCGTCGAGTTTTTCGGCCAGGCTCAAGGTGAAGCCGTGGTCGAGGATCTGGCGCACGGCGGGATTCACCTCGACGTAAGCGCGCAGCGTGTCCGCC
>JAJAYY010000134.1 GCA_026785965.1 Sphingomonas bacterium | reverse complement strand
GTCGCGTGGGACGGGAGCCGCGCGGCGGCCAGGGCGCTAGGCGATGCAATGCCGCTGCTTCGTGATGCGGACGAGGTCGTCCTCCTTCACTTTCCCGATGACAAGCCGCTGGTGGGCAGTCTGGAGTTGCCGCAGGTAGCGAAGAAGCTGCGGGAGCGTGGCCTTACGGTTCGGTTCCATGTCGAGGAACGCGGCGCACGCCTCATCGGGGTTGCCCTGAGCGAACAAGCGGTGACGCGAGGTGCAGGTTTCCTCGTCATGGGGGCGTTTACTCGTGCGCCCCTGCGAGAGCGGCTGTTTGGCGGTGCAACCCGGCTGGTGCTGGACCGACCGGCCCTCCCCACCCTGCTGTCGCACTAGGGCGAGGCAGGGGCGTAGCCTTTCACATCACCAATATAGGAGACCGGACGTGTTGACTTCGATGATCCTCACCGCCGCCCTTTCCACCGCACAGTATTAGGGGAATTCGACCCTTGCCGGGCACGACATGAGCAAGGCACACGTAATGCAGTGAGCCACCGGGCGCGACGGAGCGGTGGACGAGCTGTTCAACCGGTTCAATTCGGCCTGGGCAACCAGGAACCCCGACAAAGTCACCGGACTGTTCGCCCTCGCCCGCCTTGACGGCGGCGGCGGCCCGCTCGCCGAGCTTGTCACCCGCGACGAGTTCGACCTGACCCTCGATCCCGGCGTCGCGCAAGGCCGCGGCGACCCGCGCGCACGCATCGTCGCCCGCGCTTCCGCCGCTTTGATTGACAAGGATCACCGCTTTTTCCCGCCGCAACGCCTTACCGCGGCAGATTGACCCCGGTCAGCCCTTGGCGGTTCCCGCCGCCGGGCAATCGCCGACCCGCTTGGCGTCGAGCATGCGGGTCATATTGTAATCGCCGTCGCCCGAAAAAGCGGTGCCGACGGTGACCACCGCCTTGAACGTGTCGGCGGTGAAATTGCCGTCGGCGGCGGGATAAACGAAGCCGCGGCCCTTGCGGTTGCACTGATATTGCACCGACAGCCGGCCCGATCGGACATAGCTGCTTTGCGCGGTGCAGCTGTCGCCGGCATCGACGAACATCGCTTGGTCGAGCTTGCCATCGGCAGCGATGCACGCGCGCGTGACGCTCTTGTCGCCCATCTTCATGCTCGTCGCGGGGGTCGATTTGTCGGCCGAGGCAAGCTTGGTCACTTCGCTCGCAATTTCATATTCGCCCGCGCTCAGGGTCTTGGCGGTTTCGGCTTTGGCGGGCTTGGGCGCCTCGCTCCCGCAACTCGCCAGCAAGGATGCGGCGCCGATCGCCGTCAGCGTGATCATCTTGGTCATGGTCAGTCTCCCCTGTTTGTGCCTCAGCTCTTGCCGTCCTCATCGCCGCGGCAAGCGCCGACATGCGCCGAAGCGACGTTCATCTTCATCGTCATCGGCCCCGCAGCTCCGGCCTCGATCCGCGTTTCCATCGTCATGTCGTAATGCGTCGGATCATAGGTCCCGGACATCGCCATCACCACTTCGTTGCGCGACGCCCCTCCGCGCGAGCAGCGCATCGCGGCGTCGATCTTGCCCCCGCCCATGGTGAAATGGTCATAGGTGCAATCCTTGGCGTCCTTGGCAAAGAAATCGGCGGCCGGCTTGGCGGCGGCTTCCTTGCTCAGGCAACTGGCGTAGCTGTGTCCCTTGCCGACCGCCTTGTTCATCGCCGAGCGTGCCTCGGCGGGCATGTTCGGCAACTCCATCGAGGCGACGCGGACCGTCGATTCCCACCGCCCGGGTTTGAAGTTGATCGCCGCGTTCGCCTTGGCGACCGCGCTCGCGACCTCCGCCGGAGTGGCGTTTTTCTGATCGACCTCGCCCTTGTCGCAGCCGGTCAGCGCCAGTGTCGCCGCGATCATCAACCCCTTTCGCATTGTCTTGCCTCCCCCGGTGCGGTCAGCGTCGTTGCGCCGTCCGCGTCGTGCCACCATATGCCTTTGCCATGGCAATACAAATCCGCACCTCGCTGGCCGAGCTCGACAGTGGCGAAAGCTTCGTCCCGCATCGCCCGGCGCGCCCGGACAAGGCTGAGGGCGGGCGCAAGTTTGTGCTCGCGTCGGCCTATCAACCCGCCGGCGATCAGCCCACCGCGATCAGGGAATTGACCGAGGCGGCGCGGCAGGGTGAAAAAGACCAGGTGCTGCTCGGCGTGACCGGGTCGGGCAAAACCTTCACCATGGCCAAGGTGATCGAGGAATTGCAGCGCCCGGCGCTGATCCTGGCGCCGAACAAGATCCTCGCGGCGCAGCTCTATGGCGAGTTCAAAAGCTATTTCCCCGACAATGCGGTCGAATTTTTCGTCTCATATTACGATTATTACCAGCCCGAGGCCTATGTCGCGCGGACCGACACCTACATCGAGAAGGAAAGCTCGGTGAATGAGGCGATCGACCGCATGCGCCACTCGGCGACGCGATCCTTGCTTGAGCGCGACGACGTGATCATCGTCGCCTCGGTCAGCTGCCTCTACGGCATCGGATCGGTCGAGACCTATTCGGCGATGATCTTCGATTTGAAGAAAGGCGGGCACGCCGACCAGCGCGAGATCATCCGCAAGCTGGTCGCGCTCCAGTATAAGCGCAACGACGCCAGCTTCGCGCGCGGCAATTTTCGCGTCAAGGGCGACAATCTCGAAATCTTCCCGTCGCATTATGAGGATAGCGCGTGGCGCATCTCCTTCTTCGGCGACGAAATTGAGGAGATCGTCGAATTCGATCCGCTGACCGGCAGGAAGACCGCCGCCCTCGATTATGTGAAGGTTTATGCGAACAGCCATTATGTCACCCCCGGGCCAACGCTCAAGCAGGCGATGGGGGCGATCCGCCACGAACTGACCGAGCGATTGAAGGAGCTCGAGGCCGAGGGCAAATTGATCGAGCACCAGCGGATCGAGCAGCGCACCAACTTCGATCTGGAGATGATCGCCGCGACCGGGAGCTGCGCGGGAATCGAAAATTACAGCCGCTTCCTCACCGGGCGGCTGCCGGGTGAGCCGCCGCCGACGCTGTTCGAATATCTGCCCGACAATGCCTTGCTGTTCGTCGACGAAAGCCACCAGACGGTGCCGCAGATCGGGGCGATGGCCAAGGGCGATCACCGCCGCAAGATCACGCTCGCCGAATATGGC
>JAJAYY010000133.1 GCA_026785965.1 Sphingomonas bacterium | reverse complement strand
GGCATGCCGACGCCGAATATGACGCCTGGCTGATCGACATTTCGGCCGGCGACCAGTTCGGCAGCGGGTTCGTCGAGGTGAACCCCAATTCGAAGATCCCGGCGCTGCTCGACACCACCACCAGCCCGCCGACGCGATTGTTCGAATCGGGCGCGATCCTGCTCTATCTGGCGGACAAGTATGGCGCGTTGGTTCCGGCCGATCCGGCGCGGCGCGCCGAAACCCTGTCGTGGGTGTTCTGGGAGATGGGCAGCGCGCCGTTTCTCGGCGGCGGCTTCGGGCACGTTTACGCTTACGCCCCGCCCAAGCAGGAATATCCGATCAATCGCTATGCGATGGAGGTCAAGCGCCAGCTCGACGTGCTCGACCGCCGCCTCGCCGACCACGCCTATATCGCCGGCGCCGACTATAGCATCGCCGATATCGCGATCTGGCCGTGGTACGGGTTGATCGTTCGCGGCGAAATCTATGACGACGCGGGCATTTTCCTCGACGCGGCGTCATATCGCCACCTCGCCCGCTGGACCGAACAGGTCGGCGCGCGCCCGGCGGTCAAGCGCGGGCGGATGGTCAATCGCACCACCGGGCCGCTCGACCAGCAACTGCGCGAACGCCACCACGCCAGCGATTTCGACTTGCGCACGCAGGACAAGCTCGAAACCACCTAAGTGAAGCGCGCGAACGCCAGGCTGCGCGTGGCCGGATTGGCTTCGACCAGCTTGACCCGCAGCATGTCGCCGGGCTCGACCTTGTGCGCGACGACGCGCGCGACCACCGGCACCGCGCACAATTGGATCCGCACCCCGCGCTCATCCTCGTCGGTGACCACCGCCTCGAACACCTCGCCCTCGCGGCCGTCGAGCATCACCGCTTCGGCGAGGTCGATCGCGGCGCGCTCGACCTGCGCCGCGGCGGCGTCGGCGCGCGCCATGACCTTGGGCAAGCGAACGAACGCCGCGCTGACCGCGTCGGGCACCGGTCGGCCGGTGGCGATCGCCAGCGCCGCCTCGACCACATAGCGGTCGGCCAGCCGGCGCAGCGGCGCGGTGGCATGGGCATAGGTCGCCGCCATTGCCATATGCCACGGCACCTTGCCGTCGGCGAACGCGACATAAGACGCGCCCTGCCCGGCCCGACGGATCGCGATCATCAGCGCGGCATGCGCCGGATAAGCGGGATCGAGGGTGCGCTCATAATCGGTCAGCGTGGTCGCGTCCGGCCAGTCGAGGTTGAGCGCCTTGGCGGTCATCCGCAGCCGCTTCACCGCCCATGCTTCGGGCGCCGGCATCACCCGGAACAGACCGGTACGGTGCGCCAGCAAGGCGTCGGCGACCGCCAGATTGGCCGCCAGCGACAGCGCCGCATTGCGGCTCTCGGACAGGTGGCGCGGGCGAAAGACGAGCTCGAAGCGGCCCTCGCCAAGCGCCGCGACTTCCTGCTCGGGCGGGTCGACCCGCGCCGCACCGCGCGCCGCCTCGGCCGCCTCGATCCGGTGCGCGATATCGGCGAACCCCGGCGGCAATTCGGCCTCGGTCGCGGTTGCATAAGCGAGCTTGGCGCGGCTGCGGATGATCGCGCGCTCAGCGCCGTCGAGGCGCGATTTGCCCGCCTGATCGACCCGCACGCGAAACACCACGGCCGGGCGCGGACCGTCGGAGAGCAGGCTTGCCGCGCCCTCGGCGAGGACCGGCGGATAAAGCCCGGCCTTGCCATCGGGAAGGTAGAGCGTGGTCCCGCGCTGCCACGCTTCGACGTCGATCACCCCACCCTGTTCGACGAACCAGCCGACGTCGGCGATCGCATAATGAAGGATCAGATCGGCGCCATCCGCCTCGATCGCGAACGCCTGGTCGAGGTCGGTTGACGAAGCCGGGTCGAGCGTCACGAAGCGCTCGTCGGTGCGGTCGCGATGCGCACTCAGCGGACGCCGCGCCGCTTGCTCGGCGGCGGCGACCACGGCGGGCGGGAAGTGCGCCGGAACCTGAAACTGGAGGCGGATCGCGGCGAGGCCGGCGGCCAGCACATGATCGGGATCGCGGATCGCCTTCATCGGTTTTGCCCTACACGATCGAAGCGGCGAAGGAAGCGCCCCGCGAGCGTTTCACCCCGCACCCGCAACCCGCCATCCTTCCCCGTCATTGCGAGGAGCCGCAGGCGACGCGGCAATCCAGCAGCGTCAATGGCCGGATGGCTTCGCTGGCGCTCGCAATGACGACGTCCCCCTCCCCGTCATTGCGAGCCCCGAAGGGGCGCGGCAATCCAGACCTTGCGCCATCCTGGATTGCTTCGCTGGCGCTCGCAATGACGACGTCCGCCTCCCCGTCATTGCGAGCCCCGAAGGGGCGCGGCAATCCAGCCTCGCGCCATCCTGGATGGCTTCGCTGGCGCTCGCAATGACGATCCGGCGCGCTCAATTCCGGCCCTCCTCTCAACAGCCGGTCCTGCTTCCCCGTCTCCTCGCGCTTCGCCTTTTTCACGCTGGCGGGGTCGACGAACGGGATGTCGGGTTTCTTGCCCTGGAACAG
>JAJAYY010000132.1 GCA_026785965.1 Sphingomonas bacterium | reverse complement strand
CCCGAAACCCTTGATCGTCCACGCCACGAACAGCGTCGGGACATCGTCCTGCGCGGCATCGAACGCCTCGATCAACGACTCCATGCAATGACCGCCGAGATTGTTCGTCAGGCTCGTCAGCGCTTCGTCGTCATGCGCCTTGAGGAACGGCGCCGCCGTCTTGCCGAGGTCGGCCGCAATCCGCGCGCGCCACGCCGCCCCGCCCTGAAACGACAAAGCGGCGAAATCGGCGTTGGGCAGGGCATCGAGCCACGCCTTGACCGCGGGCGCTTTCGCCAGCGCGGCGGCGAGCCTTTTGCCGTAGCGCAGCTCGACCGTGCGCCAGCCGCAGCTCGCGAAAATCTCGTCGAACCGTTCGAACATGCGGTCGGCCGAGGTCGCGTCGAGGCTTTGCCGGTTGTAATCGACGATCCACCAGCAGTTGCGGATGTCGTGCTTGTAGGCCTCGATCAGGCATTCGTAGATATTGCCCTCGTCCAATTCGGCATCGCCGATCAGCGCCACGAACCGCCCGCGCGCCGCGTCGGCAAGCTTACCATGCGCGGTGAGATAATCCTGGACCAGCGACGCGAAGGCGGTGATCGCCACGCCGAGCCCGACCGACCCGGTCGAAAAATCGACCGGGATGTGGTCCTTGGTCCGGCTCGGATAGCTTTGCATTCCCCCGAAACCGCGGAAATTCTGGAGCTGCTCAAGCGATTGCGAGCCGAGCAGATAATGGATCGCGTGGAGCAAAGGCCCGCCATGCGGCTTGACCGCGACCCGGTCATTGGGGCCGAGCGCGTGGAAATACAGCGCCGCCATGATCGCGCTCATCGACGCGCAACTCGCCTGATGCCCGCCGACCTTCAGGCCGTCGGCGCTGTCGCGGACATGGTTGGCATGGTGGATCGTCCACGCCGACAGGAAGCGCAGCCGTTCGTCGAGGATATTGAGCGCGGCGAGATCGGGCGAGGTCGGCTTGAGCATGGAGATGCACTAGCGCGTGTCGACCAAGCCGCAAAGTTGGCGGCAGCAAGAAAATAAGGTGACGCGGGCATCGCTTCGTGGCTTGATGGCGGCGTGCCGATCCGAGGGAGGATTGCATATGCGAGTCGCGTCGATGTGGACGATCCTGGTGGTGTGCAGCCTCGCCGCCTGCTCCGAGCCCGCCGAGCAAACCGCCGAGCAAACCGCCGAGCAAGCCGCCGCGCCCGACACCGCCGCTGCCAGTTCAAGCGCGACCGGGGCGCGGCCATGCGCGGTGCTGACCGAAGCCGATGTCACCAAGGCGCTCGGCAAGCCGGCGGGAAAGCCGGCGCGCGACGAACAATCGATCTGCCAATATATCGTGAGCGGCGAGCGCATCGCCGACATGGCGCAGGCCACGCTGACCATCGAGCAAGTCGGCCTCGCCGTGTTGCGCCCTGGAATCACCGCTCAAGGTGGGACGATGGAGGAGGTGCCGGGCCTCGGCGACGGCGCCTTTTTCAGCCCGCAATATGGACTTTATGTCGAACATCGCGGTCGCAGCGGCATCTATCTGATCGGCGACAATAGCATTCCCGATGAACAGGAAAAGCAGATGGCGATCGACCTCGCCAAGGCAACCGTTTCGCGTTTGTAAGGAGGAAGGCAATGGCAAAGGCAATGTGGATGGCGATGGCCGTAATGCTCCCGGCGACCGCCAGCGCTCAGGTCGCGCTGGTGCGGCCGAACGTGGTGCAAGCGATCGGCCCGAAGCAGGACGACCCGCTGACGTGCGGATCGGAGGTTGGCGGCGGCGGGGTTGAGGCGATCGGACCGAAGCAGGATGACCCGCGACAGGGCATCATCGTCCAGGGCGGGCGGCAACTCGCGATCGGGCCCAAGCAGGACGACCCACGTTCGCCGGGCGTGTCGGTCGTCGGCACCTATGATCCCGACACCGATCCACAGGCGCTCAAAGCGATCCAGGGGAAATGCGGCAAGGCCAAGCTTTAGCGCTAGGCGCTACCAGTCCTCATCGGCGAACTTGTTCGGAAGTAAAAAATATTTGACATCGAGATCGTCTCTCCATAAGTGAGTGTCAGAAATTTTTGACATCAGGGAGAGAATGCCATGTCCTTTCGGGAAAAATCGGCCTGGGTGATGGCGGCGCTGATGGTGGTCACCGGCGCCTTTTATGTCACGATGGTGCGCACCGCGTCGCAGGCGCTGGGAACGACCGCGCCGGCGGCGGTGTCGATCGGTTTTGTCATCCTGGTCGTGATTGGCTCTATCATCGTCCAAGTGCTGCTGGCGGTGTCTTCACCAAGGGAAGCAAGCGCGCCGGCCGACGAACGCGAGCGGCTGGTGACGCAGCGCGCTGGCCACTGGTCTGGTTTCGTGCTGGCGGCGGGGGCGGTCAGCGCGCTTGGTCACTTCCTGGTACGCGGCGACGGCAATATGCTGTTCCACTTGGTGATGGGCAGCCTGATCGTGTCGCAGATCGCCGATTACGCGCTGCAGATCCTGCTCACTCGCCGGAGCGTCTGAATCGTGGGACGCCCGCCACCCATCACCAATCGGGTGCGCCAGCTGCGCGAGGCCAATGCGATGAGCCAGGCCGCGCTGGGCGAGGCGATCGGCGTCACCCGCCAGACGATCATCGCGATTGAGCAGGGGCGCTATTCGCCGAGCCTCGAAAGCGCCTTCCGCATCGCCCGTCAGTTTGGCGTCGGACTGGAGGAAGTGTTCGGCTGGGACGAAGCATGATGGTTGCTCAGCGCCTCCCTGCGCTGGGCACGTCGGCTTAGCCCTCCGCTGCCGCGTCATACCGTTCCTGCGCCGCGCGGATGCAGCCGATGTGCGCGATCGCCCACTCGCCGAGCGCCTTGACGGGTGCGCGCAGGGAAATGCCGAGCTCGGTCAGCTCATAATCGACCCGCGGCGGGATGATTGGGGTTACGGTGCGGCTGACCAGCCCGTCGCGCTCGAGGCCGCGCAGGCTGAGCGTCAGCATGCGCTGCGACACGCCGTCGATCTCGCGCTTCAATTCCGAAAAGCGACGCGACCCGCGCGACAGGGCCATCACGATCTGCATGCTCCATTTGTCGCCGACGCGGTTGAGCACCGGCGTGACCTGGCGGCAGGCGCTGCTGTCGTGCGGGCCCGGATCGGGCGGGGCAAGGGCGGGCACATCCTTGTGCCTAAGAGACAAATTTATGCCGTCTTGATGCTGTTCCATAGCTGGTTATTTAAAGTGTCCAGGTAACAAATCAATACCAAGGACCAGATCATGACCACGATTCTCCAGATCGACAGCAGCATCACCGGCGAGGCAAGCGTGTCGCGCCAGCTGACCAACGCCACGGTCGAGCAGCTCGCCCGGCAGCAGGGCAATGTCCGGCTGATCAAGCGCGACCTCGTCGCCTCGCCCTTGTCGCACCTCACGCTCGGTGGATCGGGCGATGCCGACGTGCTCGACGAGTTCCTCGCCGCCGACACGGTGGTGATCGGCGCGCCAATGTATAATTTCTCGGTGCCGAGCCAGTTGAAGGCGTGGATCGACCGCATTCTCGTGGCGGGGCAGACCTTTCGCTACGGTGCCAACGGCCCCGAGGGGCTGGCGGGTAACAAGCGCGTCATCGTCGCCATCTCGCGCGGCGGTTTCTACGACGAGGGCAACGCCTTCGAACATGTCGAAACCTATTTGAAGGGGGTGCTCAACTTCATCGGCGTGACGCCTGAATTCGTCCACGCCGACGGCATCGCGGTGGGGCCCGAGCAGCGCGAGGCGGGACTTGCCAACGGGCTGGGCGAGGTCGAGCGGCTGGCGGCTTGAGCCCGTAGCCGTATGGGGCGGCGGAATGATAGGATGGGTCATGCTCGGCTTCACCCACCGTCTCGCGATCGAACCGGACCTGGTCGCGCTCCGCCGCCTTATGGCGCGCGCCATCGAGCAGCTGCAAGCGGAGTATCTCGACCCGGCGCAGATTGCCGCCAGCCACCGGGTGATGGGCCTCGACACTCAGCTAATCGCCGACCGAACCTATTTTATCGTCGAGCAGGACGGGCGGCTGGCGGGATGCGGTGGCTGGAGTCGCCGGGCGACGCTCTATGGCGGCGACCATAGCGCCCCGCTGCGGGATTCGCGTTTGCTCGACCCGACGTGCGAGCCGGCGCGGGTTCGGGCGATGTACACGGATCCGGATTTCGCGCGTCGCGGAGTCGGGCGGATGATTCTCGAACTGTGCGAAGCGGCGGCACAGCGCGCGGGGT
>JAJAYY010000131.1 GCA_026785965.1 Sphingomonas bacterium | reverse complement strand
GTCCACACGAACACGCCCGGCAACAGCCCGCATTCGCGCGCAAGCAAATGGGTCAGCAACGCGTAGCTGGCGATGTTGAACGGAACGCCGAGGAAGATGTCGGCGCTGCGCTGGTAGAGCTGGAGGTGGATCCGTCCGCCCGAAACCTGGGTCTGGAACAGGCAATGGCACGGCGCGAGCGCCATCCGCCCGAGCTCTCCGGGGTTCCACGCGGTGACGATTTGACGGCGCGAATATGGGTCGTGTTTGATCAGTTCGACGAGGTTCGCAATCTGGTCGATGCGACGTCCGTCCGCCGCCTCCCACTCGCGCCATTGCTTGCCATACACCGGGCCGAGATCGCCGTTCTCGTCGGCCCATTCGTCCCAGATGCGGACCTTGCGTTCCTTGAGCCAGGCGATGTTGGTGTCGCCGCGCAGGAACCACAGCAATTCGACGATGATCGATCGGGTATGAAGCTTCTTCGTCGTGAGCAACGGAAAGCCGTCGGCGAGGTCGAAGCGCAGCTGCGCGCCGAACCACGACAGGGTGCCGGTGCCGGTGCGGTCCTTCTGCTCGACGCCGTCGTCGAGAATGCGCTGCATGAGGTCGAGATATTGCCGCATGAGAAGCATCCCTAAAGCGCGCCCGAAAACGATCAAGCGCGGACTGGATTCATCCGCTTTGGCGTCAATTCGGACACGGTTCGAGTAGCGCATTTGCGCGCGCCGCGTAGGTTTCGGCGATGCGTTATCAGCGTGCCGAACATGCTTTGAAGCTCGCAAGTCTCGCCGCCGCGAAGGAATTTTTCGCCGGCTGCTTCGCCGACAGCGATCTGACGCGGGAAAGCCTGTGGGTGGCGCATCTCGACGACCAAGCGCGCTGCCTGCACCTTTCGCGTCACCAGGGCGACGAAGGCGGCGCGAAATTCCCGTTCCGGCAGATCATCGGCGATGCCGCCAAGCACGGCAGTTCGGGGATCGTGCTTGCCCACAACCATCCGAGCGGGGACTCGCGACCGAGCGATTCGGACTGCCGCGCGACGCGCCGTCTCGTCTCCGCCGCCGAAGCGCTCAATTGCCGAGTGATTGATCATCTCATCATCAGCGGTGAACAGATTTGCAGTTTTCGACAGATCGGACTTCTGTAGCACAGCCATGGCATTGACCAACTCAAGCCGAAGTGGTTCTTGTTAGTCGGGACTCCAAGACTTTTCGATGCTCTGCTCGGATTATTCAGTGGAGGAACGAGATGAAGCACGAAGCGATCAAGTGCGCGCCTGAGAAAAAACTTGTCTGGACCAAGCCGAAATTGACGCGGCTAGAGCCTACTCCGGAGTTAGTCGCTCTGTTCAACACCAAAGCAAGATAGCCGCCAGAATCGGATATATGGAAAGTCAGGGCTCCGGTGGACTGGAGCTTTAGTGTCTAGCCGCCGCACGCCTTGATCTGCGCGGGCGCCGGGCGCGGGCGGGCTACGCTGAACGCGATGAAATAGGCTTCGCCGTCCTCGAGCTTGGCAAAACGCACCGGCGCCATGCCGAGCGCGCCGAGCTCGCACTTGAGCAGATCGGGCGGAATGCCGTGGCGGCCGGTCGGACGATCGGCGTCGACCACGACGATCTGCCCGCCGGGCTTCAGCCCCTCGCGCAGATGCCACAGAAACGCATAAGGCGACTGCACCTCGTGATACATGTGAACGAGGAAGATGCGGTCGAACGACCCGCGCGGAAGCATCGGATTGTCGGGCGCGCCCAATTTGACCGCGACATTGTCGAGCTTGTCGCGCTGGACGCGGTCGCTGAGACTGTCGCGCGCATCGGCCATGATGTCCTCGGCGAGGACGCGGCCGGTCGGGCCGACCACGGGCGCGAGGCGGACGGTGTAATAGCCCTCGCCCGCGCCGACGTCGGCGACCGACATTCCGGGGCGCACGCCGGCCAGCTTCATCACTTGCTCGGCCTCGCCCAAGCGGTCGCGCGCATCCTCGGTCGAGAAAGCGTCGCTGACGATCGGCGCGACATCGCGCTGCGCCTTGGGGAATTTGGGTTCGGGCGCCTGCTCGCGGCAGGCGGTCAGGGCCAAAATAGCGACCAAAATTCCGTTCGTCCTGAGCGAAGTCGAAGGGCGGTTCGCGCGCGTCAAACCCCCGTCGACAGGCTCAGGCCGAACGGGATTAATGCCGGTTGCCCTAGTCCACATCCTCGACCTCGACGGTTTCGCCGGTCACGCGCTGGGACAAGGCCGCGGCCATGAAGCGGTCGAGATCGCCGTCGAGCACATCCCCGGGCGCGGTCGAGGTGACGCCGGTGCGCAGATCCTTGACCAATTGATAGGGCTGCAGGACGTAGGAGCGGATCTGGTGGCCCCAGCCGATGTCGGTCTTGCTTGCGTTGGCGGCGTCGGACTCGGCTTCGCGTTTTTGCAGCTCGGCTTCGTAGAGCCGCGCCTTCAACTGTTTCAGCGCCTCGGCGCGATTTTTGTGCTGGCTGCGCTGGTTCTGGCAGGCAACCACGATGTTGGTCGGGATGTGGGTGATGCGGACCGCGCTGTCGGTGGTGTTGACGTGCTGCCCGCCGGCGCCCGACGCACGATAGGTGTCGATGCGCAAATCGCTCTCGTTGATCTCGATATCGATGTCGTCGTCGACCTCGGGATAGACCCACACGCTGGCGAAGCTGGTGTGGCGCCGCGCCGAGCTGTCGTACGGGCTGATCCGCACCAGCCGGTGGACCCCGCTTTCGGTCTTGAGATTGCCATAGGCGTTTTCGCCCTTGATCAGGATCGTCGCCGACTTGATCCCCGCCTGCTCGCCGGCGTGATGGTCGATCAGCTCGACGCTCATGCCGTGGCGCTCGGCCCAGCGGCTGTACATCCGCTGGAGCATGCTCGCCCAGTCCTGGCTTTCGGTCCCCCCGGCGCCGGCATTGACCTCGACGTAGCTGTTGTTGGCGTCGGCCTCGCCCGCGAGCAGCGCCGCGACCTTGTCGCGCTCGGCGCGTGTCGCCAGTTCGCCCAGCGCGCGCACGCCATCGTCGACCAGCGCGGTGTCGCCTTCGCTTTCGGCCATTTCGATGAGCTCGGAGGTGTCGGCCAGCTCGCGCTCGATCGCGCTGGTGGCGTTCATCGCTTCCTCGATCCGGCGGCGCTCGCGCATCAGCTCCTGCGCCGCCTTGGGATCGTCCCACAGCGACGGATCCTCGACCGCGGCGTTCAATTCATCGAGCCGCTTCTGCGCGCGATCCCAGTCGAGGAAGCGGCGCAGCAGCGCGGTCGCGGCATTGATCTGGTCGATATGGGCCTGCGC
>JAJAYY010000130.1 GCA_026785965.1 Sphingomonas bacterium | reverse complement strand
GCCCTAGCCCGAGCGACACTGCCAGCCGCCCGGTGGCGTTGCCCGGTCGGTCGAGCGCCGCAATCCCGAGCCGGGTCACCGGCCCGCCGTGATGCTTGAGGGTGCGGGCGGTGCGGCGGATCGCGACCCCGACCAAAGCGAATAGCCCGCACACGATGGCGATCAGGCCGATTCCGCTCGCCGCGAACCACGGATCGCTCGCGCTTGCTACCGCCAACGCCGCGGCGGCGGCCAGTGCCGCGCCCGGCCAGAGATAGGTTTTCAGCCCGCTCCGCTCGGATTCGACCTCACCGCGAAGCAGCCGCGCCGGGCGCGTCTCTCCCGCCGATGCGATCGCCCGCCAGCTTGCGGCGAAGCTGATCAGCACTCCGAACACTGCCGCTTCGCCCAGCGCGAGCCATTGCGGGCTCGGATCGGGCGCGACCGGCAACAAGCGCTCGGCGAACGATGACACCAGCGCGGGCGCCGCTGCGCCGACCGCCAGCCCGGTCAGGATCGCCAGTCCGGCGATCAGCCCCAATTCGATCAGCAGCATCGCGTTGATCGTCGCTCGCGGCGCGCCGACCAGTTTGAGGATCGCGATTCCCGATCGGCGCGAGGCGGCGAAAGCGGCGGCGGCACTCGCCATGCCAAGCCCGCCAATCGCCAGCGCCGACAGTGCCACCAGCAGCAGCAATTGCCCCAGCCGGTCAACGAACCGACGAGTCCCGCCACCGGCGTCGTTGCGGTCGGTGGCGCGCCAGCCGCCGTCGGGGAAGCGTTTCTGGAAGGCGAGCCCCGCGGCTTGCGCGTCGGCGCCGGGCGCGAGCAGCAAGCGGTAACTGGTCGTGGTCAGGCTACCCGGCTGGATCAGCCCGGTCAGCGCCAGTCCGGCCTCGTCGACCAATGCCGGCGGGGCAAGCGCGAAGCCCGAATCGCGCGGCATTGCTTCGATGATTCCCGACACCTGCAAGGTTGCGCGCCCGAGGCGGACCCGGTCGCCGGTCTTGAGCCCGAGCCGCTCGGCGGCGTCGCGTCCGACCGCGATCTCGTCCTGGTTCGGTCGCTTGCCCCCCGGCGCGATCGTCAATGTCCCCGCCAGCGGCCACACCGAGTCGGCCCCGGTCAGCTCGACCAGCATGCTGCGCTCGCCCGCCGCGACCAGCATCGCGCGCGTCCCGACGCTGGCCGAGCTGCGCCCGCGCGCGTCGATCGCGTTGCGCTCGTCCGTGCTTGCCTCGCGCTGGGCGACGGTCAGCACCAGGTCGCCGCCGATCATCGCCCGCCCTTGCGAGGCGATCGCGCGATCGACCGACGACGCCAGGCTGGTGACCGACGACAGGCCAGCGATCGCCACCGCAAGGCACAGCCACAACAGCCCGAGCCCGCCGAGCCCGCCCTTCAGGTCGCGCAACGCGAGGCGCAGCGCGAGGTTCACGCGGTGAGCACGCCGTCGGCCATGTGCACCGTCCGCGCCGCGCGCGCCGCGACCACGGGGTCGTGGGTGATCACCAGCAATCCCGCGCCCGCCGCCCCGGCCCGCTCGAACAGCAGGTCGACGATCCCGGCCCCGGTGGCGCTGTCGAGGTTGCCGGTCGGCTCGTCCGCAAGCAGGAGTTGCGGTCGCGGCGCGGTGGCGCGGGCAATCGCGACGCGCTGCTGCTCGCCGCCCGACAATTGCGCCGGATAATGGCGCAGCCGATGGCCCAGCCCGACCGCTTCCAATTCGGTACGCGCGCGTTGCTGGGCGTCGCGCACCCCGGCGAGCTCGAGCGGGACCGCAACATTCTCAAGCGCGGTCATCGTCGGCAACAGGTGAAACGCCTGCAGGATGATCCCCAGCGAGCGGCCGCGCAGCCGCGCCAATTGGTCTTCGCTCAGATCGCCAAGGTCCTGTCCGGCGAGCAGGATCCGTCCCTGATCGGGCTGTTCGAGCCCGGCGATCACCGCCATCAGGCTGCTCTTGCCCGACCCCGAAGGCCCAAGCACAGCGACGCTCGTCCCCGGATCGAGCCGCAGGCTGACGTTTTTCAGGATATGCGTACGCACTTCTCCTTCGCCCAGCGTCAGGCTTACGTCGGTGAGGTCGATCAGGGGGGCGAGGTCGGTTGGGGGGGCTGTCATCTTGCCTACAGCTAGGAAGCTTGCCGCCCCGCTACAATGGCGCCACCGTGCGCTTATGCGACGTTTTTTCGCCATCCTCGGCTTGCTCTTGCTTGGTGCCGCGCCGCCGCGGCCGCTGATCTTGGCGTTCGGCGACAGCCTCACCGCGGGCTATGGACTCGACCGGGGGTTGGGCTTTGCGCCTCAGCTCCAGGCCAGCCTGCGCCGCCACGGCATCGCGGCACGGGGCGCCGACGCCGGCGTGTCGGGCGATACCAGCCAGGCGGCGCGCGCGCGGCTCGGCTGGACGCTCGACGGGCTCGGCGCGAAACCCGATCTGGTGATCGTCGAGCTGGGCGGCAATGACATGCTGCGCGGGCTCGATCCGGGGCTGACTCGCGCCAACCTCGACGCCATTCTGACCGAATTAAACCGACGCAAGATCAAGGTCTTGCTCGCTGGAATGCGCGCTGCGCCCAATCTCGACCCGGCCTATATCGCCAAGTTCGAACTGATCTACCCCGACCTCGCCCGCCGCCATCGCACCGCGCTATACCCCTTCTTCCTCGACGGGGCGGCGGGGCAGAAAGCAATGATCCAGCCCGACGGCATTCACCCGACCTTTGCCGGGGTGAAGCGAATCGTGTCGAATATGGTGCCTGCAGTGAAGCGCGCGCTCGGCGCAGCTTAAGCGTCGAGACCCTCAAGCGAGATCAACTCGGCGAATTCGGCACCCATCTTGTTGCCCGCGGTCCATTTGACCAGCGCGTTGGCGCGGTCGCGGCCGGGCAGGATCAACCACACCCGCGTGCCGACTTCGAACACGCCGTCGGTCTCGGCCATGAATCCGCTTTCGGAGATGTTGACCACGCGCGCCTCGCAGCCTTCGCTACCCAGCTCACGCACGCGCGCCTCGATTTCGACCGCGAAGCGCGATCCGCGTCGGCGGTCCGAAGGGTCGTCTGCTCCGGCAATGCGGGCTTTGATCGTCACGAAATCTATCTCCATCGCGCCGCTACTCCAATGGCGCGGCGAAGTGAATGCCGATCCGCCCATCGCGCACCCAGCGAATATCGCCCGGCGCGGCACGTCCGTCGGGCAACTGCAAGGCGACCCGCTCGCCGATATGCGGTATTTCGTCCAAAATCACCATCGCCCCCGCCGACGACAGATTGGCGAGCCGCACGGCGACCGTCTGGTCGCGCCAATTGAGCTGAGCCAACACGCCGTCGGCATCTCCCCGCGCTTCGTCGCGCTGGTCGAAAATCCGCTTCACGCGTCGCGGGATCATGTTCCCGTCCAGACCCATGCCCGATGGCACCATCGCTCCCCTTCGCCTTCAACTTCCATCTTGATCGCAACAGCTTAAGGATTGGTTGGCGGTTCGTATACCCTCTGGCCGCTGTCATTCATCCTGTGTATGGCTGGCCTGCGCCATCAAGGGTCCGAACGGTCCCGACATGGGGACGGGGCAAGCAACATACGGCAGCGGAGACCAAAATGAGCGTGCGATCCTTTGTATCGTTGGGATTGATGGCGATGACCGCGGCGCTGCCGCTCAACGCCGCGACGCTCCAGCAGGTCGACCCGATGGCGCCCCTCCCGGCCCCTGGCCAAGTGGTCGCGCCGACCGTCCCGACGCCATATGTCGCGCCGGTCATCCTGCCCCCGCAGTGGCAGGTCGAGGATGCTGCACAACTGCTAGCGTTCATTGGCGGCATTGGCCGCGAAGGCCTGTCTCCTGCCGACTATGATCCAGCTGGGCTTGAGCAAGCCATGCGTTCGGGCAATCCGGTCCTGATGTCGAGCGCTGCGACCGATCGCTTCAACAAGCTCGCCTCGGACTTCGCGCTCGGTCATGTCCGCAACGATGCGCGGATCGACTGGCATGTCACGGACAATGATCTTGACGGCAATCGCCAACGGATCCTGCTCGATCAAGCGCTCGCCGCGCATCGCATCGGCGATGCGCTGATCGGCTTGCTTCCGACCCATCCGCAATATGGCGCGTTGCGTTATGCGCTTGAGGTCACGCCCAAAACCGAAACCGCCAAAATCAACCGCATCCGTCTCAACATGGATCGCTGGCGGTGGCTGCCGCGCGATCTCGGGTCGAAATATATCATCGTCAACGTGCCTGCTTATCACGCCACGCTCGTCGAAAATGGCATCACGCGATGGAAGCATCGCGCCATTGCCGGGGCGATCAAGACGCCGACGCCGCAACTCAATGCGATGGCCACCGGGGTGATCCTCAATCCGTGGTGGGAAGTCCCGACCAGCATTTCGAAAGAAGTCGCGGGCAAGGGCGGCTTCGTTTCAGTCAGGGGCAAGGACGGCAAGATCCAGCGCTGGCGCCAGCCGCCGGGGCCGACCAATGCGCTCGGCCAGATGAAGTTCGTGATGCAGAATCCCTATGCAATCTATCTTCACGATACCAATGCCCGCAGCCGCTTCAACAGCTCGGTAAGGGCGCTCAGCCACGGCTGCATCCGTACCGAACATATCCACGATCTCGCCGCCGAACTTGGCAGCGACGACAACGGCGAATGGACGCGCGACAAGATCAACACCGTGCTGGCAAGCAAGAAGACGGTCGAGGCCAAATTCGTCAAGCCGCTACCCGTCTACATCGTCTATTTCAGCTCGGCAGCGTTGGTCGATGGCAAGATCGTCGACTATGACGATGTCTACAAGCGCGACACCAAGGTGATCGCCGCGCTGCTCAACCGCGACGGCAAGGGAGCGCCACCCCCAGCCAAAATCGCCCGCAAATAAGCCACGCAAACAGGGCGGCTCCTCTTCGGGAACCGCCCTTTTTCAGGGTTTGCTTGGTTCAGGCGAGCACACTGCTCAACCATCCCCAGGATAGTCTATGCAGAGAGCTTGTCGGCGTAGATCATGCGGCCGTTGTTGAGCCGACTCATTACGCGCCACTGGCTGGCGCGGCTGAACGCGAAGCAACCTTCCGACCGACCCAGCTTGCCATGCTGCGCGATCATCTCAGGCTCGGCATACCACGCATTGTGAATCACGATTGCGCGCGATTCGGCATTGTTGTTCGACCAGTCGAGCCCGCACACCTTCATCGAGGTGCCGTATTTGCCCTGATATGTGTCGGCGGTAATATAGGTCCCGTTCGAGCTCGCGGCCGAGCCCGGCTGGTTCGAAAAATGATCGAGATAGCCCGAATGCCCGGGATCCGAACCGCGACCGTGGGCGACCGCATGACTTTCGACTTGGCCACTCATCAGATCGACCAGGTGAAAGCGCGGAACGCCGCTGCCGCTCGAGAAATCGACGATCCCGATGACGTCGCGGTGGCGGATGTAACGGCCATGCGAATCGAGCGCTGCTTTGGCCCGCGCGAACAGGGCAGGGTTAAGGCCAGTCGGGACGCGGGGAACGGCATTGACCGGCGCCAGCGGGTCGAGCGGCGCCGGTGGGCGCGCAAAACTCGACACCGGAAGCGGGTTCGACAAGGCCGCCGACGACAGGAGCAAACCCCCCGCGCCTGCGGCACCAAGCCGCAACATTTCCCGACGATTCAACGACATATAGCCCCTCCGGATCAAGCGACCTTTATACCCCATCAAAGGTTAATCGCCGATAACCTGAAGCGCCTTTCGCTCGATCCTGCCGCATCGCGGCCACGGTTCGTCGTAAGTAAGGGAACATAGCCACTGCATGCGCGGGCGGCGTGCAACGTCTTGAAAAGCGGGGATGCCGCTGCTAAGGGGCCGCCTTCCGTCGCTGGCTTGCGTCTGCGGCGAACCAATTTCTTTGCATGGCAGAGTGGTTGTCGGCGGGTGCCGGCGCGCTGCCGGATGGCCTGCCGTTTGCGGGCACGATTTGAAGGGAGTTCGACGACTTTTTATGCAGATCATCGTTCGCGACAATAATGTCGATCAGGCGCTGCGCGCGCTCAAGAAGAAGCTGCAGCGCGAGGGTGTCTATCGCGAGATGAAGCTGCGTCGTCATTACGAGAAGCCGTCGGAAAAGCGCGCCCGTGAGCGTGCCGCCGCGATTCGCCGCGCTCGCAAGCTTGAGCGCAAGCGGATGGAGCGCGAGGGCACTGCGCGCTAACGAGGGCACTGCGCGCTAAGTTGCGCGCTTTCGTTCCGATTTGATTTTTGCTCGCCTGCGGGGTTTGCGCATGTCGGTTACTCAGGTTCCGCTCCGTCCAATCGCTCGCGGGTCATTGCTCAAGCTGTGGCTGTCGATCGCCGGGTTGGTGATTGCGGCGTTTTTCCTCGCGCAGCTCGGCACGCGCCCGTTGCGTGGCGAATCGACCGCCAGCGGCCTCGTCTTCCGCACGGTCGAAGCTGGCGAGGGCGACCCGATCAAGTTGGTCGACGGCGCGATGATCGAATATGAAGGACGCCTGCCTGATGGCACGGTGTTCGATTCGACCGAAGGCCGCGGCCCGGCCCCGATCCTTCCGTCGCAGGTCATCCCGGGCTTTTCCGAAGCGTTGCAGAAAATGAGCCGGGGCGGCCGCTATTCGGTCCGCATCCCGTCGCGCCTCGCTTATGGCGAAAGCGGCACGCCAGACGGCAAGATCCCTTCCAACAGCGACGTGCTGTTCGACATCCACATCGTCCAGGTTGTCCCCAATGCCGCGCTGATGGCTGGCGGCGGAGCGCCAGGTCAGTAAGGCTTAGCTCGCCGCAGTATCGGCCGCCTCGGCGCGGCGTTTCGACCATTCCTGCAGGCTGACCTTGATCGTCGCGACGATCGGGTCGGCGAGCAGCAGGCCCATGATCCCGAACAACACCCCGAACAGCAATTGCGCGGCGAGCACCAGCGCTGGAGCGAGGTCGACCGTGCGCCGAGCGATGTAGGGCACGATCAGATAGCCATCGACGTTCTGGACGACGAAATAGGTGACGATCGCCCATAAACCCTGGTCGGTGCCGGCCGAGAAACCGACCGCGACCATCAAGATGCCCGATACAATCGCACCGATGTTGGGGATGAACGCCAAAATCCCCGTCAGCAGACCGAGCAAGGCCGCCATCGGCACGCCCCCGGCCATCAGCATCAGCCAGGTGCCGATCCCTTCGACAAACATTCCCACTATCCGCCCCGCCATCAATCGGCGCAGCGTGAATCCAACCTTGTTCGACAGGTCATAGAAGCCGTCGCGATGATTGACCGGGAGCATCCACGCCACACCGCGGTCGTAAAGCCGCGGTTCGATGGCGATGAAGATGCCGATCACCAGCACCATCAGCAACGAGGTCAGCGCACCGATCGCGGTGCTCACCGCGCTGGTCAGCCGTCCGACCCCGCCAACCAATTGGGTGCCCATGCTCGACAGGTCGCGCTGCGGGACCAGCCCCCACTGACCGATATAATTCATCAACCGGTCGGCTTGCGCGGAGATCACCAGTTTGAGCGCCTCGGCCTGCGCGGCGAACGTGGTGCCGGCATAATAAAAGGTCCAGCCGATGAAGCCGAAGCCGACCAGCGTGACGATCGCGAGCCGCCACGATCTGCCGATCGGCAATACCCGACCGAGCAGGCGCGTGCCGCCGTCGAGGATCACTGCAAACACCATACCGCCGATGATCAGCATGATCGGCTGGGCGAGCACGATCACCCCGACAATTGCCAGTGTCATGCCGAGCCACACCGCGGCGCGGCGCATCTCGCGCAGCACCGTCGTGTCGTGAATATCGGCTGGGCCAGGTTGTTCGACGTGGGCCGCGCGGGGCGCGTCGGCGGGCGTCCGAGTCACTGCCGCTGCGTCCGCAACGAGGATCCGGCGCGCCCGCTCCGGAACGCCGCCAACCAGGTCGATGGCTGACCGATCTGGGTGGTGCCGTCGAGGCTGAAGGTGATGAACTCGGCGCGGCCGCCGATATTTTCCCACGGCACCGGGCCGCCGAGCCCATTGTCGGGCGCGCCCAAAGCGAAGCGGCTGTCGGCCGAGCGATCACGATTGTCGCCCATCAGGAACAGGTGCCGCGCGGGAACCCGCACTGGCCCGAAATCGTCACCCGGCGAGCGCCCGAGCTCGATCGTGTCATAGCTGACTCCGCCCGGAAGCGTTTCGCGCACTACGGGCAGCCGGCAATAGGACTTACCGTCGGCGGCCTGAACCTGGAATCCGCTGAACTCCATCATCCCGCACGGCGCATTGCCATCGACCGGGATCATCGCCGGGGGGCGGATTTCGTAGCGCACCGGCTGTCCGTTGAGCACCAGCCGCCCGCCGCGAACCTCGATCGTATCGCCCGGAAGTCCGATCACGCGCTTGATATAATCCTCATTCTGGCCCGGCGGAGTGACGATCACGATGTCGCCCCGCGCGGGCTGCTTGCCCAAAACGCGGCCGGCCATGAACGGCAAGGTGATCCCCCACGGCTCGGCCTGGCCGGTGGTCAGGCTGCGCACGATCGCCGCCGGATTGGGGATGGTCGGCGACACGAACGACCAGCCGAACGGAAATTTGCTGACCACCAGCCGATCGCCTTTGAGCAGGATCGGCATCATTGATTCGGATGGGATGTAGAATGGCTTGGCGATGAAGCTGTGGAAGCCGAGCACCGCGATCAGCACGAGCGCGAGACCCTTCACTTCGCGCCACAGCAACGACCCCCGGTTCGGTTGGGCGGTGTCGGGCACGCTGGCCTCCGCGGCGTCTGGCGCGGCGACATCGACTGGATCGCTCAATCAGGGCTCCATCTTGCGGGTCGTCAGGATCACGAAGGCCTGCGCCCAAGGGTGGTCGTCGGTCATCGTCAAATGAACCTCGACGGCGTGCCCCGGCGGTGCCAGCGCGTCAAGCCGCGCCTTGGCGCCGCCGCTAAGGTGAAGCGTCGGCGCGCCCGAAGGCAAATTGACGACGCCAATGTCCTTCATGAACACCCCGCGCTTGAAGCCCGTCCCGACCGCCTTGGCAAAGGCCTCCTTGGCGGCGAAGCGCTTGGCCAGCGTCCCCGCCATGGTGAACGGCCGCCGCGCTGCCTTGGCCCGCTCAACCTCGGTGAACACGCGGTTGAGGAAGCGCTCGCCGAAGCGATCGAGCGATTTCTGGATGCGCTCGATACTGCACAGGTCCGAGCCGATGCCGACGATAGTCACCGCGCCGCGTCCATCAGCGCTCGCATCCGCATCACGCTCGCTTCGAGGCCGGTGAAGATTGCCTCGCCGATCAGGAAATGGCCGATGTTGAGCTCGGCGAGCTGGGGGATGGCGGCGACGGGGGTGACATTGTCGAAGGTCAGCCCGTGCCCGGCGTGCGATTCGATGCCGTTCTTGGCGGCGAGCGCGGCCATGTCGGCGATGCGCTTGAGTTCGACCACCTGCTCCTCACCCGCAAGATGGGCAAAGCGCCCGGTGTGAAACTCGATCACTGGCGCGCCGAGGCGCAAGGCGGCATCCACCTGGGCGGCGCTGGGTTCGATGAACAGGCTGACGCGGATACCGGCGTCGGACAAGCGCGCGACGAACGGGGCCAGCACGTCGAACTGCCCCGCAGCATCAAGCCCGCCCTCGGTCGTGCGTTCCTCGCGCTTTTCGGGGACGATGCACGCCGCGTGGGGACGGTGGGCGAGCGCAATGGCGAGCATCTCCTCGGTCGCCGCCATCTCGAGATTGAGCGGCAAGTCGATCTCGGCCATCAGCCGGTCGATGTCGCCGTCGGTGATGTGACGTCGATCCTCACGCAGATGGGCGGTGATCCCGTCGGCCCCGGCTGCGGCGGCGGCGATCGCGGCGCGCACCGGATCGGGGTGGGCCCCGCCGCGCGCGTTGCGGATCGTCGCGACATGGTCGATGTTGACCCCCAGGCGCAGCGGCCTGATCATGCCCCCTCGGCTTCGCTCGGGACAGGTGCGGCGCGGCTTCCGGGCTTGATCGCCGGGATCGCCGCCAATTCACTCGGCAAATCTTCGGCCGAATAAGTCGGCACGTCGATCCGGATCAGCGGCACGAACGGCACCCCGAGCTCGACGCTTCCGCCCGAGCGATCGACCAGGCTGGCGGCGGCGACGACCTTGCCGCCAGCTTCCTCGATCGCGGCGATCGCTTCGCGCGACGACAGACCGGTGGTGACGACGTCCTCGACCATCAGCACGCGTTCGCCCGGATCGAGCGTGAACCCGCGGCGCAGCCCGAACTCGCCTTGCGGTCGCTCGACGAACATCGCGCGCTTGCCCAAAGCGCGGCCCATTTCATGGCCGATGATCACCCCGCCCATCGCCGGTGAGATTACGACGTCGATGGTCTCGCGCAGCGCGGTCGGCAGCTTGGCGGCGAGGGCTACAGCAAGGCGTTCGGCGCGGGCGGGGTCCATCAATACCCGCGCGCATTGCAGGTAGCGCGGGCTCCTGAGCCCCGACGAGAGGATGAAATGTCCTTCGAGCAGCGCGTCCGCCGCCCGGAATTCCGCCAAAATCTCGTCGTCGGTCACGTCGGTGCCTCCCGTCTTGCGCTGGCCGAGATAGGCGTGGCTGAAGCGTCCCGCAACCGCTTCAAAAAGGCATGCAAGCAGCGCTTGAGGGACTGCAATGTCCCGCCTATAAGGCCGCCACTTTCGGGCCTGCCAAGCGTGGCGGCCCGCGCCAAAGCCGATAAGGGTCGGATGACGATGAAATTGATGGGATGGGCGATTGCCCTAGCGGCAATTGGACTAACGCCAGCTTCGCTTGGCGCACAGACTCCGACCTCCGCCGCGCCGCAAGCCGCGGCGACTCCGGTGGCCGCTGCGCCAGCCGACGCGACTGTGCCCACTGTGGCGGCGACTGCAGCGCCAGCGCCGTCGATCGTTTTCGCGGCCCCAACCCCCGGGATCGGCGTTCCCGATGGGCGCAAGGGCATCCAGGACCAGGTCACCGAAGTCGGCCGCACCGCCGCTGCGTTCCATAACGGCCCGCTGCTGATCATGTGCGCCGCGATCAGCCTGTTCGTGCTGCTGTTGCTTGGCTACACGATGGTGAAATTCCGCCGCAGCGCCAATCCAATCCCCTCGCGGACCAGCCACAATACGCTGATCGAGGTGATCTGGACCGTGGTTCCGGTGCTGATCCTGGTCGCGATCGCGATCCCGTCGATCCGCCTGCTGCGCACACAATACAGCCCGCCGCCGGCCGACGTGACGATCAAGGTGATCGGCAATCAATGGTATTGGACCTATCAATATCCCGACAATGGCGGGTTCGAGATCGTTTCCAACATACTCAAGGAAAAGAGCGAGGTTCCGGCCGGGCAGCGTTTCCGCACCGACGCCGATGGCCCGCCATTGCTTGCCGCCGATGAGCGGTTGGTGATCCCGGTCGGCAAGGTGGTCAAGTTCATCATCACCTCGACCGACGTCATCCACGCCTTCGCCATTCCGGCCTTCTGGACCAAAATGGACGCAACCCCGGGTCGACTCAACGAGACCTGGGTCAAGGTCGACCGCGTGGGGGTCTATTTTGGCCAGTGCAGCGAATTGTGCGGCGCGCGCCACGGCTACATGCCGATCGCGGTCGAGGTCGTTCCTGAAGCGACCTTCAATGCCTGGATCGCATCGAAGGGCGGCACTCCAAAGGGCGCCAAGCCGAGCACCGAAGCGACCCCGGCGGTGACGCCGGCTGCGGCGCCGGCCACGGCCGGAACGCCGCAAGCCGATCGCGCTGCCATAGCCCAGCCTGCGCTTAACCAGGCCGCGACGGCCCAGAACTGATTTTAGCGGAAGACGAGATCAACATGAGCACCATTCCCGCCAACGCGCTTCCGCTGAAAGCCCATGACGACGCGTCGCATGCGCATCATGACGCCGATCACAAGCCCGCTTTTTTCGCCCGTTGGTTCATGTCGACCAACCACAAGGACATCGGCACGCTCTATTTGATCTTCGCGATCGTCGCGGGGATCATCGGCGGCGGCATCTCGGGCATCATGCGCGCCGAACTGGCCGAGCCGGGGATCCAGATCCTGACCCAGGGCTGGCCGCTCGGCGCGGGCAGCGCCAATTTCGACGAAGCGCTCCATCACTGGAACGTGCTGATCACCGCGCACGGGCTGATCATGGTGTTCTTCATGGTCATGCCGGCGATGATCGGCGGCTTTGGCAACTGGTTCGTGCCGATCATGATCGGCGCCCCCGACATGGCCTTTCCGCGGATGAACAACATCTCGTTCTGGCTGCTTGTCCCGGCCTTCCTGTTGTTACTCGGCTCGGCGTTCGTCTCGGGCGGTACCGGATTGGGCGCGGGCACCGGCTGGACGGTCTACGCCCCGCTCTCGACCTCGGGCAGCCAAGGGCCGGCAGTCGACATGGCGATCTTCTCGCTCCATCTGGCTGGCGCCAGCTCGATCCTCGGCGCGATCAACTTCATCACCACCATCTTCAATATGCGCGCCCCGGGCATGACGCTGCACAAGATGCCATTGTTCGTGTGGTCGATCCTGGTCACCGTCTTCCTGCTTCTGCTGGCGCTGCCGGTGCTGGCGGGGGCGATCACCATGCTGCTCACCGACCGCAACTTCGGCACGTCCTTCTTCGACGCGGCGGGCGGCGGCGATCCGGTGCTGTACCAGCATCTGTTCTGGTTCTTCGGCCACCCCGAGGTCTACATCATGATCCTGCCCGGCTTCGGCATGGTCAGCCAGGTCATCGCCACCTTCAGCCGCAAGCCGGTGTTCGGCTATCTTGGCATGGCCTATGCGATGGTTGCGATCGGCGTGGTCGGGTTCGTCGTCTGGGCACACCACATGTTCACCATCGGCATGGACGTGAACACCAAGATGTATTTCACCGCCGCGACGATGATCATCGCGGTCCCGACCGGGGTCAAGATCTTCAGTTGGATCGCGACCATGTGGGGCGGGTCGATCAGCTTTGAAACCCCGATGCTGTGGGCGATCGGCTTCATCTTCCTGTTCACCGTCGGCGGCGTCACCGGCGTCGTGCTGGCCAACGGCGGGGTCGATAATTATATGCACGACACATATTATGTCGTCGCGCATTTCCACTACGTCCTCAGCCTCGGCGCAGTGTTCGGCATCTTCGCCGGCTTCTATTACTGGTTCGGCAAGATGTGGGGCAAGATGTACAACGAACTGCTCGGCAAGATTCACTTCTTCGTCATGTTCATCGG
>JAJAYY010000129.1 GCA_026785965.1 Sphingomonas bacterium | reverse complement strand
CTTCTCACCAGTTCATCTAACGAGAACGCTGAACTGCGGATTCCGAGGTGATCCCGGTCGCTATTCCGATTTGATCCCCGCCGGCATTCCGAGATGATGCCGGCCACCATTCCGACAAATCCCCGGCCACCTTGGCGGGGCTGCGAAGCCTGATCGTAGGGTTCATGCTCACGGCTGATTTTAGCCAGGAGGACGACATGCCGACGAGGAGGCCGAAGATGCGCGAAGTGCGCGAAGTGATGAGATTGCATCGGGAGGGGTGTGTCCCGATGCGTGAGATTGCCCGTATGTACGGGTTGGCGCGCTCGACGGTGCGCGACATGATCGTGCGGTTCGAGCGATCCGGGCTTGCCTGGCCGATTCCGCCCGAGATCAGCGATGCCGACGTTGAGCAGCGCCTGTACGGCTTGGCGGGCGTGAAGCCGGGTCGTCGCAAGCTGGCGGAGCCGGATTGGTCGGTGGTGTTGCGCGAGATGAAGCGCAAGCACGTGACGCTGCAGGTGCTGTGGGAAGAGTACGCCGGTGAGCATCCGGACGGATATCGCTATAGCCGTTTCTGCGACCTGTTCCGGGGCTGGGAGGGACGGCTGCCGCTGACAATGCGGCAGAGCCACGCCGGCGGCGAGAAGCTGTTCATCGACTATGCCGGCGACAAGGTGCCGGTGGTGGTGGATCGCCTGACCGGCGAGGTGCGCGATGCGCACATCTTTGTGGCGGTGATGGGCGGCTCGAGCCTGTCGTTCGGCTATGCGACCTGGACCGAGCAGATGGGCGACTGGATCGACGCGCACAACGCGGCCTTCGCCTACTTCGGCGGGGTGGCCCATCTGCTGGTGCCCGACAATGCCAAGGTGGCGGTGATCAAGGCTTGCCTCTTTGATCCGATGGTCAACCGCAGCTACACCGACATGGCGCGCCATTACGGCACGGCGGTACTGCCGACGCGGCCAAGGAAACCGCGCGATAAAGCAAAAGTCGAAGCCTGTGTCGGGATCGTCGAGCGATGGCTGCTGGGCCGGCTGCGCAACAAGATCTTTTACAGCCTGGCCGAGGTCAACGCGGCAATCGCTGAATGCATGGCGCAGCTCAATGACGTGCGGGTGGTGAGCCAGTTTGGCAAGACCCGCCGCCAGATGTTCGAGGAAATCGACGTCCCGAACCTGTTGCCGCTGCCGGCTGACCCTTGGGTCCATGCCGAATGGAAGCTGTGCCGGGTGGGGCTGGATTATCATATTGCTCTCGAGCGCCACCATTACTCGGTGCCTCACCGCTTCGCCCGGCGAGAGGTTGAAGCAAGGTTCACCACCCGCACGGTGGAGATCTTCCTCAGCGGCGAGCGCATCGCTGTCCACATGCGCGGGAGCTCCAACGGACACCACACGACGATCCCCGAGCACATGCCTTCCAGCCACCGGCGCTATGGCGAATGGACGCCGGCCAAGATCCGCGAGGAAGCGGCCCGGATCGGGCCGATGCTATCGCTGCTCATCGAGAAGATCATCGAGGGCCGGCCGCATCCCGAGCAGGGCTATCGTTCATGCCTCGGGATTATCGGGCTTCAAAAGCGCTTTGGCGCCGAGCGGCTTGAGGCTGCCGCGCTGCGCGCGCTGGAAATCCAGGCCCGCAACTACCCTTCGATCAAATCAATCCTCGAGAAGGGGCTCGACAAGGTTCCGGTGTCCAAATCCCCTGAACGTGCACCGGGCGACCACGCCAACATCCGGGGCTCGAAATACTATCACTGAAAGGAACACGAATGCTGAAACATCCAACGCTCGACCTTCTGGGCCAGCTCGGCCTCGCCGGGATGGCGCAGGCCTTTACCGACCTTGCCGCCAATGACGAAGCCCAAGGTCTCGGCCATGCCGAATGGCTGGCGCTGCTGCTCGACCATGAAGCGACCTGGCGCAACGACCGGCGCCTGGCACTACGCCTTCGCCAGGCGCATCTGCGCCACCACGCTGTGCCCGAGGACGTCAATTACCGCGCGCCGCGCGGGCTCGATCGCCGCCTGTTCGATATGCTCATCAAGGGAGACTGGATTACCAAACACGAGAACCTGGCGATTATCGGGCCGACCGGGGTCGGCAAAAGCTGGCTTGCCTGTGCGCTCGGCCACAAGGCCTGCCGCGACAACCGGTCGGTTCTCTATACAAGGCTGCCAAGGCTGATTGACGATCTGGCGCTTGCCAAAGGTGATGGCCGCATTGCTGCGCGCATGAAGAGCCTTGCCCGGGTCGACCTGCTAATCCTCGACGACTGGGGCCTTGAACCACTCAATGGCAATGCCCGTCACCACCTGCTGGAAATCCTCGAGGACCGATACGGCCATCGCTCGACGCTCGTCACCAGCCAGCTCCCCGTCGCCAGATGGCATGAAATGATCGGTGACCCCACCTACGCCGATGCCATCCTCGATCGTCTCGTCCACAACGCCCACCGGATCGAAATGACCGGCGAATCCATGCGGCGCCAAACCAGCGCCGAAGCCGCTTGACCAATCCCAAAACCCAATGCGATTAGGCAATCGCGATCTGGCTTCGCCCGGCCGGGATCAAATCGGAATGGTGGCCGGGATCAGATCGGAATGGGTGGCCGGCATCGTCGGAATCCGCACGACGACGCATATTGTGGCGCAACGCCAACCGAGTGTTTCCCTTTCTTGGGCAACGCCGTGTCGTCAATGACCAGATACCCGGCATCGTCTCCTACCAGGCGGTCAGCCTCCTTCAAGAGAACCGCTTCGAGT
>JAJAYY010000128.1 GCA_026785965.1 Sphingomonas bacterium | reverse complement strand
CTCTACGAAGCCAATCAAGCCGTCGACGAGTTCAAGGCGATCGCCGATGCCGACCGCGACGGGCGGGTGACGCCGCACGAATATGATGGCGGGGTCGCCTACCGCAAGACGCGCTTCCGTCCCTTGCCCGATTAGCTTGCGAGCTGTTTCGCGCTGAGGCCCAGCACCATCTGGTTGGCGCGATCGTAGGACAGCGGCCGACCGAACAGATAGCCCTGGATGGTGTCGACGCCGAGATCGCGCATGCGCTCGAAATCCTCTGCGGTCTCGACGCCTTCGGCGGTGATCTGCATGCGGAACGACTTGGCGAGCTGTACGATCGACTGGATGATCGCGACATTCTCGGGTCGTGTCCCGGCTTCGCGCACGAAGCTGCCGTCGATCTTCAATTTGTGGAACACCGCTTTATTGAGATAGCCGATCGACGAATAGCCGGTGCCGAAATCGTCAAGCGCGATTCCGACGCCGAGTCCGCGCAGCCGTTTCATCACGTCGAGCGTCTGTTTGCTGTCGCCGAGGAACACACCTTCTGTCACTTCCAGCTCGATGCGATTGCCCGGCACCTTGTTACGCGACAGCGCTTGGCTGACGACGTTAGGCAGCGCGGGCGCGACGATCTGCTTGGGGCTGATGTTGATCGCCACGGTAATCGGCTCGGGCCAGGTCGCGGCGGCGCGGATCGCTTCCTCGATCACCCATTCGCCAAGCTGCAACATCAGCCCGCATTCCTCCGCAACCGGAATGAATACCGGCGGCGGGATCAGTCCGCGCTGCGGATGATTCCACCGGATCAGCGCTTCGAAGCCGACCAGTTTTTGGGTCTTGGCGTTGACCAGCGGCTGGTAGACGAGGTGGAATTGCTTCGCCACGATCGCCTTGCGCAGGTCGCTTTCAAGCTGGACCCGGTCTTCCTGCTCTGACTGCAACTCGGACGAGAAATATTTAGCGACGCCGCGGCCCGCACCCTTGGCTTCGTAAAGCGCCAGGTCGGCCTTGAGGATGAGGTCGTCGACCGTTGCCCCGTCGATCGGGCCGAAGGCACAGCCGATCGACACGCCGATGCGGATTTCGGTCTGTTCGATCATGTACGGCTCGGCGATCGCGCGAATGATGCGGTCGGCGAGCCCTTCGACCTTGGTCCTCGACTGGGCGTCATTGACCACGATCGCGAATTCGTCGCCGCCCATGCGGCCGACATGGCCGTCGATTGCCACTTCGTCGCACAATCGCTTGGCGACCGCCTGAAGGACGGCATCGCCCTTCGGGTGTCCGAAGGTGTCGTTGACCGGCTTGAAGCCGTCGAGATCGAGGAACATGATCGCGCACGGCACATTGCTGCTGACCGCCGTACGAAGCGCCTCGCCGAGCAATTGGCGCACGCGCCCGCGATTGGGCAGCCCCGACAGCACGTCCATGTTGGCAAGGTGGGTCAGCCGCTCCTGCGTCTGTCGTACTTCGGTGATATCGCTGCCGACTCCGCGGAACCCTTCGAACCGCCCGGCGGTGTCGATGATCGGGTCGCCGGCGATCGAAATCCAGCGCGTCCCGCGCGCGGTCTTCAATTCCATTTCAAGCTGGTTGAACGGCTGCTTGCCGAGCAGCACACGCCCCAGTTCGGCATGACCGCCAAGCAATGACGGCAGCGAATGGCCGACGATCGCGGATGATGGGCGGCCAAGCAGAGCGGTCATGCGCGAGCTAATGTAGGACACGCGATTTTCGCTATCGACCTGCCATAGCCAGCCAACCCCGCGTTGCTCATATTCCTGGAGTAGCAAGCTGGCGCTTTCGGACTGCGATCCGACGTCGGCGTTGGTCTTCAACTGGCTGAATGCCCAGCGTGCCACGGTCACCACGCCGAACACCGCCACGCCGAGCGTGAACAGGATCGCCAGCATATGGCCGAGCGGAACGGTGTGGCGGGCCATCACCAGCACCACGCTGAGTCCGCCGACAAAGCACGACATCCATGCCGTGACGCACGCCGGGACCACCACCAAGCCGAGCGCGGCGATGCCGAGCCCGGCGAGCAACGTCGCCACAATCAGCTGAAAACTTGGGTCGAGTGAGCCGAAGCAATATATCGGCAAGGACAGGAACAGCAGCGCCCGGCCGATGACTTCGCCGACCATTTGCCATTGCGGCACCTTGCGCCCCGATCGGCCGACGTGGGTGATGGCCTGGGTGCGGGCGAGGTGCATCGCGAGCAGATTGCAGATCGCAACCGCGCCCGCCCAACCGGCGAGCAAGGCGATTTGCACCTGGCCCCACAAGGTCGCCGCCACAAGCAGCGCCGCGACTGCATTGGCTGAAGCGAAAAACGCCGCCAATTGACCGCGCGCGATGAGCTGGGTGTCGCGCAGCGGTGAGCTCATATCGTCACCGGGGTCCGCCGATTGCGATAGGCCGAACGACTCCCCACCCGGAAGCCGGGCCGAAATCATGCGTTTGTAGCGGTCCGGGGCTTCGTACATTCGCTCATCCACTGTTGAATGAGCGGACTTAGACCAAGAGCGTTACTTCGCGGTTAAAGGTTGCGCCGCAGCCGCGGGGATCAAACCCAGCTTGTCGAGGTCGCGCGTGGTCACCGGGTGATAGAGCGGCCGCGCCTTGGCGTAGACGCGGACGGCGATCGGGCGGCCCCAGCCCTTGTCTTCGGCAAGCGCTGTGATCAGCGGGCGAACAAACTTTCGGCGTCCCTGGAACGTCAGGAACTCCTCAAGCGCGGGAACCGCCGGATCATAATGCGCGGCGACCGCCAGCGTCAGGAACGCGAAGCGAAGCTCATTATTGCCGGCCCGGGCAAGGTCGAAGGCCTGGTCGAGCGCGGCCAGTCTTTGGGCTGGCTGCAGCTTGTCGATCGTGGTCAGGAAGCGTAATTTCTCGTCGGTGGTCCAGCGCGTCCACACCGCCGCATCGGGCAGCGTGCCGGCCTTATACGCGGTCACTGCGGCGTCGACTTCGGCGAAGGCCTGCGGATCCGCGGGGGCGAGATTGGCCGGGATGCCGGGCTCGTAGACCCATTTGTCCAACATCAGCCGAGTCTCAAGCGTGGCGTCGCCCTTGATCAGATTCTGACGCAGATCGGCCAGGAAGATGGAGGTCGTGACGGGCTGGAACATGTGGCGGCTGAACCACCCCTTGAGCCACTCGTCGAATTTTGCGCGCCCGACCGCAATCTCGATCGTGCGCAGAAAAGCTGCGCCTTTTTCATAGGCAATGTCGGTCAGGCCATCATCGGGGTGGCGACCCTTGAGGTCGAGATGGAGCCTGGTATCGGCGCCGGTCGGCCCACCATTTTCTTCGACCGCGGTGCGCATCGCGTCGTGGCCGAGCGCGACCTGCTGAGCCGCGACCTTGGGGCCGTAAACCGCCTCGACGATGCGCGTCGTCGCATAGGTCGTCATCCCCTCATTGAGCCAGAAATCGGCCCAGGTGGCGTTGGTCGCGAGGTTGCCCGACCAGCTGTGCGCCAGCTCGTGAGCAATCAGGCTGGTCAGGCTTTTGTCGCCCGCGATGAAGGTCGGCGTGAGGAAGGTCAGCGTTGGGTTTTCCATTCCCCCGAACGGGAAGGACGGCGGCAGCACGAGCAGGTCGTAGCGGCCCCACTGATAAGGACCGTAAAGCGCTTCGGCGGCGGCAACCATTTTTTCAGTATCGGCGAGTTCTGCGGCGGCCTTGTCGAGCATCGCTGGCTCGGTCCACACCCCGGTGCGCGGGCCGAGGTCACGAAAAGCGAGGTCGCCGACCGCGATCGCAATCAGATAAGG
>JAJAYY010000127.1 GCA_026785965.1 Sphingomonas bacterium | reverse complement strand
CGTGCGGGTTGAGCCCGGCGACCGCGAGCCGCGGCTCGGCGATCCCGAAGCTGCGCTGGAGCCCGCGCAAGGCGGCGCGGCCGCGCGCTTCGATCAACGAACTGCTCAGCGCCCCGGCGACCTCGGCGAGCGGCATGTGGGTGGTGACCGGGACCGTACGCAGCGTTGGCCCGGCAAGCATCATCGCGACGTTGGCGGGTGAAATGCCGCATCGTTCGGCGACAAATTCGGTCTGCCCCGGATGCGCGAAGCCGATCGCGTAAAGCTGTACCTTCGACACCGGGCCGGTGACCACCGCCGCTGCGGTTCCCGACCGCGCCAGCCCAACCGCAAGCTCAAGCGCGTCGAGCGAGCAATGCGCCCCGGCGACGCTGGGGCAGCCTGGAACGTCGCTTTGGGCCGCGACCACCGGCCATAACGGCAGCCCGACATCGAACGCGCTATCGACTTCGCGCGGGTCGTCGACCGTCACGATCGGCCCGTCCCATACCGCCGAAAGGCTGCGCGGGTCGCCGATCGCGACGAACGGCGGCAGGCCGAACTGTCCGCGATGATCCCAGCATTTGGCCACCACCTCGGGTCCAATCCCGGCGGGATCGCCCAGCGAAACGGCAAGCGGCAACGGGGTCATGCTTTAACGATAGTCAATTACCGCGTCGCGGCGCAGGTCGCGCAGGTAGCGACGCGCGCGGGTGTTGACGCGTTCCTCGTTGAGCTGGGCGTAAACCTGTTCAAAGGTCGGCGCGCTGCTCGATGCTTCATCGCGGCCACACATCACCAGTACGCGAACGCCCTCCTCGATCGACCCGAACGGGCGCGTTGCCTGGCCAATTTGCATCGGCACCATCATTTCCTGCAGCGGACCAGGCAATTCCTTCATCTGGACCTGGTCCGACTGGACCACTTCGCCCTTGAACTCGGCCGCCAGTTTCTCGGCGCCGCCGCACCCGCCGATGTTCTGCGAGGCCTCGGCAAATCGGGTTACGGTAGCATTGGCCAGCGCGGGCGCGGTGCCGGCTGGGAAGCGGATCGAAACCTGCTTCAAGTTGAGCACCGCGTTGCGCGGATCGGCGGTCAGCACCTTGCGCTTGTCGAGCACCGCGATGATCGAATAGCCGCCGGGAATTTCGATCGGGGCCGACAGCGAATTGGCGGCCATCCCGCGCACCGACGCGGCAATCGCATCGGGCAATTGCTCGGGACGAATCCAGCCAAGATCGCCGCCGACCGCCGAAGTCGAGGCTTCGCTATACTGGCGTGCATAAGCCGCAAACGACGCGCCCTGCTGAAGCGCGGTAGTAATCTTTTGCGCATTGGCCATCACTTCGGCGCGATTGGCGGTGTTGGCGGCGAGGAAAATCTCACCGATGCGAAACTCTTCGGTGCCTTTCGGCGCTTCAAGCTTCTCGATCACGGCTTTTACCTCGTCGTCGCCGACGCTGATCCCGCTCTCGATCTTGGCGCTCTGCAGACGGCGCCACGCGATCTCGCCCTCGATCTGGCGGCGGATCGTACGAATCGAGGAACCGTTGCTGGCCAGATAATCGGTCATCTGCTCGGGGGTCTGCTTCATATTGCCGGCAATTCGGCTCAGCGTGCGGTCGATTTCGGTCGACTTGATGATGATTTCTTCGGTCTTGGCGGCCTGAATCTGGAGGGTCTCGTCGATCAGGTTGCGCAAGATCTGCTGACGCAGCCGTTCGACCTCGTCTTCGGGGACCTTCTGGCTATTGGCGATCGCCAGCAGCGCGATCCGCTGATCGACGTCGGTCTGGGTGATGACTTCGCCATTGATGATCGCAGTTGCTTTGACAATTGACGGTAGAGGCGCCCCGTAAATGTTTGGATTTTCCGGTAATTGCAGCGCGGTCGCGCTGTTTACCGGGGTCACTTCCTGGGCTATCGCTACGCCTGCCGCCGCCACGCCGAACGATGCCATCAACAGCAGGTTGCGCTTGCGCGCGGTAAAGTTGGTCTTTGCAATGGCCACACGAAAATCCTTACAGTCCAGACAAATAGAATTATTCCGGTATGACCGCCCCGCTGAACGCCAGCTTAGCGACCAAGCCCCTTGAGGGAAATGTTGAACGACAAAGTGCTGCCCTTGCGGAAGTCGCCGATGCGCTCATAGTCGCGCTTCCACGACACGCCAAGGTTATGGCTGTCGTCTTCGTAATTGAGCCCCAGCCGCAGCCGGATCGGCTGGAACCCGTCGGCTCCGCTGAGCGGATCCTCGCGCTCGCTGGTCAGGTCGAACACCGTCGCCGCGAACACCGACCAATAAGTGGCGAACTTGAGCCGCCCGGCAACCCGCAGTTCCTCCTTGTCGCGCAAATCCTCGACCGCGGAACTGATATTGCGGTCGAGCCGCAGATAGCCGAGCTGGATATAGCTTTGATCGCTGCCGAAGGTCAGATCGATCTCGTTGCGGCGGATCGCAAGATTGTCCTTGTCGAGGCGATAGCGGTGGGTGAGGTCGATCAACCGCCCGTAGCGCACCCGGGTCCGCCCGACGATGTCGGACAGCCGGTCGGTCAGCCCGGTGCCATCGGGGAACAAGGTCGGACTGCGGGTCAGGCGCAGGCTTTGCCCGATCACGCTCTGGACCGACCAATTGGCGCGATCGAGAAACCATTCGAGGCCATAAGTGACGCGTGAGCCGTCCTCCCACCTGTCATATCCGGGGAAGCGGTTGAGCGCGAACAAATTGCTGTCCTCCAAATCGACCGCGCGCGCATCCTCGTTGGGGATGGCGAGGTTGGCGGTTGATGGGGTCAGCACCAATTGGACGCGCGGGATGAGCCGCTGGATTCCGCCGAACAATCGGCCGATCAGCGGCCAGCGGATGTCGCCGGCCAGTGCGCCGATCGCGCGTCCATGCCAGCCATCCTCGCCGCGGTAGAATGCGATGTCGGTCAGCCCGCTGTCGTTGCTATGATAGACGTCGCCGCGTCCGTAGCCGGTGAGCGTGATTTCCTGGCCGAGGCGCGTCAGCCGTCGCATGTCCCAGCGCGCGCTGGCGAAGGCGCGCTGCGTGTCCTGGCCGTCGACGCGCAGGATCGCCAGGCTGTTGGCCTGGAGCTCAACCTGTCCGCCGCCGATCGGATCGTCGAGCCGCAGCCGGGCATCGATCGCGGGCAGCGCGATCGGGATCTGGCGCTGGATGTCGTCGGCGCGCAGCCCCTGGAACGCCCAGCCGGCGATCGACAGATAGGCGCGCGGCGTGATCCGCTCGGCCTCGACGAAATTGCGCAGGCGGTCGTCGCGCGTCAGGTCATAGCGCCGGGTGACGGTCTTGTCGGTGGCGATACGCAGCGACGAGGTCAGGCTCCATTCGGGGCTGAACTGGAATTTGCCATTGGCTTCGAAATAACCGCGAATGCCGCGCCGGTCGCCGCCGCTGCTGCTGCCGAGCCCGATTCGGTCGATTTGGTCGATCCGGCCATAGGTCAGGAATCCGCCGAGCTGATATGCACCCAGACCGGTTAAATGGCGCCAGCGGGCCTCGATCGCGGGGAGCGCTTTGAGGAAGGCGTGGGGCGTGATCGTCAGATCCTTGTTCGGGCCGAGCCGCAAATAATAAGGCAGGCTGATCTCGACCCCGTTCGAACTCGACAGGCTGAACTGTGGCATGAGCAAACCGCTCGCCGCCTGGTCGTTGGTCCCGTCGCTGAGGTTGAACACTGGAATCAGCGGCAGAGTGATCCCGAGCACGGTCAGCCGCCCGCCTTCGAACCGCAACCGACCGCGGACCGGATCGCGGGTCACGCGCGCGGCACTGATCGACCAGCTCGGATTCTTGGGGCACCCCGACACGCTGGTCACTGGGCACGGGGTGTAGATTGCCTGGTCGAGCGTGAGCGTGCCATTGACCCGCGTCGCGCGCCGCGCCGCGAGGCGTCCGCCGCTTTCGAGCACGACCAGCAGATTGTCGACCGTCGCATCGCGCAGGCTGTCGTCGAGCACGACATGGTCGCCAATGATGCGGTCGCCCTCGGGGGACAGCACGACGACGTTGCCGATCGCCACCACCTGACCGGACCGGCGATTCCATTCGACCTTGTCGGCGGCGAGATAATAGCCGTCGCGGTCCATCCGCACGCGGCCCGCGGCGACCACCAACTCGCTTGCCTCGTCGTAGCTGACCTGATCAGCGCTGAAGTCGATTTCGCCGGTCGCCGCAGGATCGGCGGGGACGGCAGCGACCACCGGTTGCGCGGCCGCTTCGGCGACCGGCTCGGCGGCCTGCGCAACGCTGCTCCAGGCGACCAGCAGCGGCAGCGCCGTCCAACTTGGCAGTCGTCGATCCACTTGTGCCAAAATCCCCGCCCGGTCTTCACTCGAAGGTTGCGCTCTGGCCTATCGCATCCCCTGCGCCAAGCCGCAAATCATTGCCCGGCACCGCAATTTTGCCTTCACCGCGCGCCCGGCCTAAGGAGCGCGGCAATTGTCCCTTTCCGTGCCCAAGGATGACCCCATGCAGATTCGCTTTGCCGCCCAACACCCCGCCGGCGACCATTCGCTTGTCGTCCCGATCGCGGGGACGGCGCGCGCGGCGCTCGAGCGCTTCGGCGCGGCCAAGACCGGGATCGACGCGGCGCTCAAGCGCCAGCGGTTCGACGGCGAGCCGGGCGCGAGTGCCGAACATTATCTCGACAGCGACGGCGGCCGCCGCCTGCTGCTGGTCGGGATTGGCAGCGATGCGCTGACCGGCGAGGGCGCCGAACGGCTTGGCGGAACCGTCACCGCGCGGCTACTCACCTCGGGCGAGCGCGAAGCCGTGATCGACCTTGGCGGCATCCCTGTCAGCGCCGACTTCGCCGCGCGCGTCGCGCTCGGTGCGATGCTGCGCTCGTGGCGCCACGACCGCTACCGCACGCGGCTCAAGGACAAGCTTAAGCCGACGCTCGCGACGATCACCATCGTCGGCGCCCCCGACGGCGCCGAGGCGCGCTGGGCCGAGCGCTATGCTCCGCTCGCCGAGGGCGTGTTCCTGACCCGCGAATTGGTCGCCGAGCCAGCCAACATCATTTATCCCGAAAGCTTCGTCGAGCGGGTCCGCCATCTGACCGAACTCGGGGTCGAGATCCGCGTCCTTGGCGAAGATGAGATGGCCAAGCTCGGGATGGGCGCGCTGCTCGGCGTGTCGCAGGGTTCGGTGCGCGATGCCCAATTGCTGGTGATGAGCTGGAACGGCGGCGAGCCCGGTGCGACCCCGACCGTGTTCGTCGGCAAGGGTGTGACCTTCGACACTGGCGGCATTTCGATCAAGCCGGCGCAGAACATGGAAATGATGAAGTGGGACATGGGCGGCGCGGGCGCTGTTGCGGGGGCGATCAAGGCGCTCGCCGGGCGCAAGGCCAAGGCCAATGTGGTCGGTATTTGCGGGCTGGTCGAAAATATGCCCGACGGCAACGCTCAGCGGCCGGGCGATGTGGTGACGACGATGTCGGGCCAGACCGTCGAAGTGATCAACACCGACGCCGAAGGGCGGCTCGTGCTGTGCGACGCGATCACCTTTGCCCAGAAGGAATTTCGCCCCAAGACGATCGTCGATCTCGCCACGCTGACTGGGGCGATGGTGGTCACGTTCGGCCATGAATATGCCGGGATATTTGCGAACGACGACAAGCTGGCTGCCGACCTCATCAAGAGCGCCGACGCGAGCGGGGACAAGTTGTGGCGCCAGCCGCTCGGCGAGGCTTACGACCGGCTGATCGATTCGCCGATCGCCGACATGAAGAACGTCGGCCCGCGCGAAGCCGGGTCAATCACCGCCGCGCAATTTATCCAACGTTATGTCGACGACGGAGTCGCCTGGGCGCATCTCGACATCGCCGGCGTCGCCTGGTCGGACAAGCCCTCGTCGACCTACGACAAGGGCGCGACCGGCTATGGCGTGCGGCTGCTCGACCAGTTCATCGCCGACAGCGTGGAGCGTTAGGTACAGCGTGCGCGTCGATTTCTACCAGCTTGGTGACGCCACCGTCGAAAGCGTGGTCGCGGCGCTGGGCGGCAAATTGGTCGGCGAGGGGCAACGGTTGCTGGTGGTGGCGGCGGACGAGGCGTTGCTAGCGCGGCTCGATCGCTTGTTGTGGGACCAGGGCGCAACTAGCTTCGTGCCGCACGGTCTTGCCGGGGGCAGCGACGATGCCGCGCAGCCAATCCTGCTGTCGTCGGGCAGCGACGCCCCAAACCTCGCGCGCAATTTGCTCATCGCCGACGGCGAATGGCGCGAGGCAGCGCTTGCCTATGAGCGCGCTTTCTATCTGTTCGACGAGGCGAGCCTCGAAGCGGCGCGGCTGGCGTGGAAACTTCTCGCCGGGCGCGAGGGGGTCGAGCGTAATTATTGGGCACATGAGGACGGGCGCTGGGTCAAGAAGGCCTAGACCTCGCGCGCCACTGCGGCTACGGGCGCGGCCAATCTTTCCCGCATAACTTCTTGGAGCTTCCCATGGCGGTCACTCGCACCTTTTCGATCATCAAGCCCGACGCCACCCGCCGCAACCTGACCGGCGCGGTCACCAAGATGCTCGAGGAGGCCGGCCTGCGCGTCGTCGCTTCGAAGCGCATCCACATGACCAAGGATCAGGCCGAAGGCTTTTACGGGGTCCACCGCGAGCGCCCGTTCTTCAACGACCTCGTCAGCTTCATGATTTCAGGCCCGGTCGTGGTCCAGGTGCTCGAAGGCGAGGGCGCCGTGCAGCGCAACCGCGACATCATGGGTGCGACCAACCCCGAGAATGCCGATGCCGGGACAATCCGCAAGGAACTCGCCGAATCGATCGAGGCGAACAGCGTCCACGGCAGCGACAGCGACGAAAACGCCGCGACCGAAATCGCTTTCTTCTTCAGCGACGACGAACTCGTCGGCTAAGGCCTCTGGCGCGCCCAACGGCGGTTGAGCGCGTCCTTGGGGCCGCCGCCGCCGCGGCTCACCAGCGATAGTCCGCCGAGACCAATCTCACGGCCGCTGAACAAGCCGCCATCGCGAATCCGATAGCCCAGATCGTAGATTGCGCGGGCCTCGCGCGGTGCGCCGCCCTCAATATATTGGGTGACGATTAGCAGTGGCAACCGCTCCTCGCCGTTGGTCAATTTGGTCATGCCAGCTTTCTGGCGCGCCTTGTGGAGTTGATCATCGAAGGTCGAGGCCGAAAGCCGGACTTCGCCCGACTGGTCGATTGGCGAAATGCCGAGCGCGGCGGGAAAGCTGATTTCGACCGCCTGTACGGCGTGGACTGGCTCGATTGCCGTCAGCACGACCGCGCTCCCATCCTTTTCGGTAGTCGAGCGGAGAGTCAGCGGGATCGATTTTGTCGATTCGCTGACAATCGCCGGTTTGGGCGCGTCGTCGTGCCACCCTTTCCACAGCCCGATCCCCGAAATCGCCACCGCCAAAATCGCGATGATTTCGGCGAGCGTCAGCCAGCGCAGGCGGGCGCGGCGCTGCTTCGCCGTTTCCGGCCGGGGAGTTTCACTCATCGTTGATCGACACTTTCCATTACTGCAGAGTCAAGTCGATGTTCGGCACCGAAGAGCATCAGATTGGCATCGCCGCAAGCCGCTTCGGTGCTGCGGTGCGCCAGCTTCGCGTCAGCCATTCGTCGATATGCGCCCAGTCGGTCCCGGTGAGATCCAAGCGGATGCCGATCCAGCTGTCGCCGAAGTAAGCGGGGCGGAAATAGCGCTCGGCATCGCCCTCGATCAGCATCATCTGTTCGTCGACCCCGCTGATCTTGACGAGCAGCGCGATGCGCCCGTCGCCATGGTGGTTGGCGCTGAAATAAGCGAAGAATTTGCCCCCTTTGACGAAGAAACCGGGACTGCCGTGCGACACTTTCTCCGCGGCCTCGGGTAGCGCCAGCGCCAGCGCGCGGACCTGGTCGAGAAGGGCTTCGGGGTGCGTGTCGCGAGCAACGAACTCGGCCAGGATGCGCGGGTAAAGCTGGTGCTCGGCGATTAATACGCGGGTGGCGAGGGATTGCGCGTCGTCGCCGGGCAGCACCGCGACCTCGACCTGGCCGAGGATCGGTCCGTCGTCGAGGTCGGCGGTGACCTCGTGAACGGTGCAGCCGGTCACGCGCTCGCCCGCCGCGAGGACTTCGTCATGGCTGTGGAGACCGCGATGGCGTGGCAGGAGCGAGGGGTGGATGTTGATAATCTTTCCCGCCCAGCGCTCGACAAAGCTCGCCGGGATGATGCGCATGAAGCCGGCCAGCGCAACGACGTCGATCCGTGCATCGCCGAGTGAAACTTGCAAACCTTCCCAATAGGATGGACCGAGTTTCTTGCCATCCAGTCGCAACACATCGACGCGCTCGGCTTGGGCGAGGTCGAGCCCCGGGGCGTCGGGCTTGTCGCCGCTGACCAGTGCCACCTCATAGGGGCAGTCGTCGGCGCGCGCGGCGTAGATCAATGCCGCCATGTTCGACCCGCGTCCCGAAATGAGGACCGCGACGCGGACCTTGTCAGCCATGATAGCTTGCCGACCAGTCGTCGCGTGCGCTCCATGTCTCCGCGCTTCCGCGCACTGTGCAGCCTTTGTCGGCGGCCCCGATCACGCCGATGCGGTGGACGGTTTCGCCCGCCGCTTCGAGTGCCGCAGTCACTTCAGTGACATCGACTTCGCTGACGATCGCGACCATGCCGATGCCGCAGTTGAAGGTTTTGGCCAGTTCGCCCGGCTCGATTGCCCCGCCAGCCTGGAGGAAGGCGAACAAGCGCGGCAAGGGCCACGCGTCGGCGTCGACCAGCGCGTGGCAGCCGTCGGGCAGCACGCGCGGGATGTTCTCGAGCAGCCCGCCGCCGGTGATGTGCGCCAGCGCTCCGATCTTGCCCGCGCGAACCAACGGCAGCAGGCTCTTCACATAGATGCGCGTCGGCTCGAGCAAGAGCTGCCCCAGCAGACGCTCCTGGTCGAACACTGCCGGACGGTCGAGTTTCCACTGATGGTCGGCGATCAGGCGGCGGACGAGCGAGAAGCCATTGGAGTGAACCCCCGAGCTGGCCAGCCCAAGGATGACGTCACCCGGCGCGACGCGGGTTCCGGTCAGCACCTGCGCGCGTTCGACCGCCCCGACGCAGAACCCCGCGAGGTCGTAATCGCCCAACGCATACATCCCGGGCATCTCGGCGGTCTCTCCGCCGATCAGCGCGCACCCCGCCTCGCGGCAGCCCGCAGCGATGCTCGCGACAACCGCTTCGGCGATCACCGGATCGAGCTTGGCGCTGGCGAAATAATCTAGGAAGAACAATGGCTCGGCGCCCTGGACGATGAGGTCGTTGACGCACATCGCGACCAGATCGAGCCCGACCCCGTCGTGTCGGCCGAGGT
>JAJAYY010000126.1 GCA_026785965.1 Sphingomonas bacterium | reverse complement strand
CCCGGTTGCGGCCGGCCCCCCGCTAAATGCGCCCCCAAGCTCTATGGCGTCCCCACGGGCGGCGCGACAGTGATCAGCGGGGCGTAATTCCGATCAGCGCGGCGGCGCGGCGAGCGCATCACGCGCCGCCGCGTCGATTGCGCAAATCTGTGCGGCAACCTCGCTCGCCCCGTCGCTGATGAAGTAAAGCGGCTGCATATGGTCGTTTTCATAGGGCGTTGAGGCCGCCTCGGCGATGCTGAAGCGGCGCCGCTCAACGGCTTCGTCGTCTAGGCTGACCCCGAATTCGCCGAAGCTGGATGCGAGCCCCGCACCGTAAATCTTCACTTGCCCATCCTCACGCGAAAGCCCGAATTCAACGCTGTACCAATAGATTCGCGCAACGATTTCGCCGTGCCCGCGCGCGATCGCTGCCAATCCAAGCTTGCCGACATGTTCCATCAGCCGCGCTTGTTCCGGGTCGCTGAGCATCGGCACATGGCCGAAGATGTCGTGAAAGCAGTCGGGTTCATCAAGATAATCGAGCTGCGCCCGGGTGCGGATGAAATTGCCGATCGGGAAGACCCGCTCGCTGAGCATCGCGAAAAAGATATGGTCGGGCACCAGCCCCGGCACCGCGACCGTCCGCCACCCCGTTTTGGGAAGCAATTTGGTATTGAGCTCGGCCAGGTCGGGGATCCCCGGCTTCGACAGGTGGAGCAGGTCGAGCCCGTCGAGGAACGGCGCCACGATCCGCGTCCCGCGCGCGTCAACCTGGCGCTCGAACAAAATGTCCCACACCGCATGATCCTCGGCGCTGAACGCGTCCCAGCGTTGCGCAATGACATAATCCTGCCAGCGGTCGCTGGCGGAGGACTTGCGGAGGGCTTGCTCGATCATCGGCTTGGTCCTTCAGGCAATAAAAAACCCCGCCGAAGCGAGGGTCAGTCGAGCAGCGGGGCGAAGCAGGCACGCGCCTACCCCGTCTCCGCCGCGCACGGATAATAAGTCGTCGAGGGCAAGAAGCTGCTCATGCGACGACCCTATCGCATCGCGCATCTGAACGCCAGATGGCCAAGCGACCGTCCGCTTGCGACCATCGTGGACATTCAAGGCGTCGCGGAACGGTAGCTGATCTTCACACCTGATACTTGCCCGTTTTGCTCGAAAATGCGGGAGTTCGCGGCGAATCTGATCAGCAGATGATCCGGAGCAATCCAACGCATATCGGCCCATGCCCCGCCCCACGCACCAACTGCGGCAGCGCCATGATCATCGTCGGCCACGAAAGTGTTGCCTCCGCCACTCGTCGCTTCATCCGGCGCAAGTATGGAGACCTGGGTAGAGAAGCCTGTTGTGGCACCGCAGCCTCGTTGAAACAGGACCGCAATATGCTCTCCATCAGGAGATTTCGCCTTGCTAACAATAGTATTTTTGCAAGCGCTGGAACAGCCGCCAAGAGCAAGAGAAAGAGTGACGGCGACGGCGATTAAACTCCTGAGCATTTAAGCAGCGTAGAGTTCTTCGGGCGAGCGTCAACGTCCGCCCTCCACCCTAACCAGCCATTGCCGCCAACCCGTCGATCGCTTCTGCCAGCGCGACGTCGCGCTCGGTCACCCCGCCCGCATCATGGCTCGTCAGCCGGAAATCGACACGGTTCCACACGCTGGTGAATTCGGGGTGGTGATCGACCGCCTCGGCATGCGCCGCGACCCGCGTCAGAAACGCAAATGCCTGCGCGAAATCCTTGAAGCGATAGCTCCGCGTCAAAGCGGTTTCGTCCTCGCTTCGTGTCCATCCCTCGCTGATGTCCAAATCACTGACCTTTCTTCGTCATCGCCAGCGTAGCGAAGCCATCCGGCTTGCGCGACCCGATTGCGTCGATGCAGAAATCGCTGTCCTACACCCGCGCCGCGTGTCTATCTTTGCGACATGCTTGTCCGCGACCACCGCGCAGCGTCCCTCCCGACCCTTGAGAAACCACCAACCGGGGCGATTCCTGGCATGACGTGGTAGGACCTTTGCGACCTTACAGCGTGTTCGAGCGCCGCGACTCGCCTTGCAATGCGCGCCTGTGCGGAGCAGGGAACCGCCAAAGGAGATCGCCGAAATGGCCACTGATACGCTTGAACTTGGCCCGCTCGGGCTCGAAAATCCGATGGGCACCGACGGTTTCGAATTCGTCGAATATGCCGCTCCCGATCCTGACTTGCTCCGCGCCTTGTTTACCAAGATGGGCTTCCCCGAAGTCGCGCGCCACAAGCGCAAGAATGTAACGCTGCACCGCCAGAACGACATTAATTTCATCATCAACGCCGAACCGGGCAGCTTTGCCGAGCAATTCGCCAGCGAGCATGGGCCGTGCGCCTGCGCGATGGCGTTTCGGGTCAAGGATGCCAAAGCGGCGCATCAGCGCGCGCTTGGGCTTGGCGCAACCGACGCCCCAAGCGACGTTGCCGAGGGCGAGCTCGACATTCCGGCGATCGAGGGCATCGGCGGATCGCGGCTTTATCTGGTCGATCGCTATGGCGCCGGCGGTTCGATCTATGACGTCGATTTCGACTTTTCACCCGACGCTGCGGCGAAGGAGGCGAGCCACGCCTCTCATCTCGCTTACATCGACCATTTGACCCACAATGTGCACCGCGGGCGGATGGCGCATTGGGCGGATTTCTATGAGCGGCTCTTCAACTTCCGCGAGATTCGCTACTTTGACATTGAGGGCAAGGTCACCGGGCTGATCTCCAAAGCGATGACCAGCCCGTGCGGCAAGCTGCGGATACCCTTGAACGAGAGCCAGGACGACAAGAGTCAGATCGAGGAATTTTTGCGCGACTATAATGGCGAAGGCATCCAGCATATCGCGCTCGGCAGCGACGACATTTACCAGACGGTCGACATTCTTCGCGACCGCGGGATCGCGTTCCAGGACACGCCCGATACCTATTACGAGCTCGTCGACCAGCGCGTCGAAGGCCATGGCGAGCCGACCGCCGAACTCGAACGGCGCCGCATCCTCGTCGATGGCGCGCCGACCGAGGGCCAGGGGCTATTGCTCCAGATCTTCACCCAGAATGTGATCGGCCCGATCTTCTTCGAGATCATCCAGCGCAAGGGCAATGAAGGCTTTGGCGAAGGCAATTTCAAAGCGCTGTTCGAGAGTATCGAGCTCGACCAGATCCGCCGCGGGGTGATCTAAAAGGCATGACCGACGCCTTCATCTGCGACGCCGTTCGCACCCCAATCGGCCGCTATGGCGGCTCGCTCAGCAGCGTCCGCGCCGACGACCTCGCTGCGATCCCGATCGCTGCACTCATCGCGCGCAATCCGGGGGTCGACTGGGGCGAACTCGACGATGTCATCCTCGGCTGCGCCAACCAGGCGGGCGAGGATAATCGCAACCTCGCGCGGATGGCGGGCCTGCTTGCCGGGCTGCCCGACAGCAGCGGCGGGGTGACGCTCAACCGCTTGTGCGGCTCGGGGCTCGACGCGGTCGCGCAGGCCGCGCGCTCGATCCGCTCGGGCGAAGATTCGCTGATCATCGCCGGGGGCAGCGAAAGCATGAGCCGAGCGCCGTTCGTGATGCCCAAGGCGACCGCGGCGTTTGACCGCACCGCCGAAATTTACGACACCACCATCGGCTGGCGCTTCGTCAACCCCAAGATGCGCGACGCTTATGGCGACGACACCATGCCGAGCACCGCAGAAAATGTCGCCGACGAGTTTAACATCAGTCGCGAGGACCAAGACGCCTTCGCCCAGCGCAGCCAGGAGCGCGCCGCCGCCGCTCAGTCGAGCGGTCGCTTCGCCGCCGAGATCGTCGCGGTCGACATTGCCCAGCGCAAGGGCGACCCATTGCGCGTCAAGCAGGACGAGCATCCGCGCCTCACCAGCCTCGACGCGCTCGCCAAGCTCAAGCCCATCGTGCGCAAGGACGGCACCGTCACCGCGGGCAATGCCTCGGGGGTCAACGACGGCGCGGCGGCGCTGATCATCGCCTCCGCAGCCGCCGCCAAGCGCCACGGCCTCACCCCCCGCGCGCGCATCCTCGGCGCTGCAGTCGCTGGAGTGCCCCCGCGCATCATGGGCATCGGCCCTGCCCCGGCATCGCTCAAATTGCTCAAGCGGCTTGGGCTCTCCATCGCCGACATGGACGTGATCGAGCTCAACGAGGCGTTCGCCGCGCAAGGGCTGGCGGTGATGCGCCAGCTCGGCCTCGCCGACGATGCGGCCCAGGTGAATCCCAACGGCGGGGCGATCGCGCTCGGCCATCCGCTCGGCATGTCGGGGGCGCGGCTCGCACTGACCGCGACCGAGCAATTGCAGCGCAATGGCGGCCGCTACGCGCTCGCCACGATGTGCATCGGCGTCGGCCAGGGAATCGCGCTCGCGCTGGAACGCGCGTGACCGATGTGGCGGGGATAATGGCGGTACTCGCCGCAGTGCCAGACCCCGAGATTCCCGCCGTGTCGGTGCTCGACCTCGGCATCGTCCGCGGGGTCGAGGGCGGCAAGGTGATCATCACCCCGACCTATTCGGGTTGTCCAGCGACCCAGTTTATCGAACAAAGCATCCGCGCCGCGCTCGACGCCGCTGGCTATCGCTCGGTTGGGATCGAAACCCGCCTCGCCCCGGCGTGGACCACCGACTGGATCAGCGACGCGGGCAAAGACAAGCTGCGCGCGTATGGCATCGCCCCGCCGGACCTCGCCACGGCGGCGACATGCCCGCAATGCGGATCGACCGAGACCGAAGAAATCAGCCGTTTCGGATCGACCCCATGCAAGGCGCAATGGCGCTGCACGGCGTGCCTTGAGCCGTTCGACCGCTTCAAATGCCATTAGTGGCCACATTGCCCGCGGTGCAGCAGCTTATGATCGGCCAACACTAACGCGACCATGGCCTCGACCACCGGCGCACCGCGGATTCCGACGCACGGGTCGTGACGCCCCGTAGTCGATGATTCGACTTCATTGCCCGCCGCATCGATGCTCGGAACGGCGATGCGGATCGAGCTGGTCGGTTTGAACGCCACGCGGACAACGATCGGCTGCCCGGTCGAAATCCCCCCGGCAATCCCGCCGGCATGGTTGCTGTCGAACGTCGCACCGGCGCGCATCGCATCGGCATTCTCGCTGCCCCTGAGCCGCGCCGCACCGAACCCGTCGCCAATCTCGACCGCTTTTACCGCATTGATCCCCATGCACGCCGAAGCCAGATCCGCGTCGAGCTTGGCATAGATTGGCGCCCCCCACCCCGCCGGCACGCCGGTCGCAATGCATTCGACCACGGCGCCAAGGCTGTCGCCCGCGGATCGCGCTTGATCGAGCAATGCCTCCCACCGTCCCGCGTCAGCCTCGCCACCAATCTCGATCACTCGCGCGGCGATGTCGACGTTGGGGATCGCCAGCCGCGCCACCGCGCCGCCCGCGACGCGCATCGCCGTCTCGCGCGCCGACGCCCGCCCCCCGCCGCGAGGATCGCGAAACCCGTATTTGGCATCATAGGCATAATCGGCATGGCCCGGGCGATAGGGCGCATCAGCCGGATAGTCGGCGCTGCGGGCGTCGCGGTTCTCGATCATCAGCGCGATCGGGGTGCCGGTGGTGCGGCCTTCATAGACCCCCGACAAAATCCGCACTTGGTCAGCCTCTTGCCGTGGCGACACGTTCTTGCCGGTGCCGGGGCGGCGCAGATCGAGAAAGCGCTGGATGTGCGCCGCGTCGAGCTCGATCCCAGGTGGGCAACCATCAATCACGCAGCCGATCGCCGGCCCGTGGCTTTCGCCCCACGTGGTCAGGCGCAGCAGATGGCCAATAGTGTTGATGCTCATGCCACTTCCTCGATGTGTGCGCCGAGACCCTGCATCACTTCGACGAAATTGGGAAAACTGGTCGCGATCATCTCGGCCTGGTCGACCTCGACCGGCTGTTCCGAAGCGAGGCCGAGGGTGAGGAAGGCCATCGCGATGCGGTGGTCGCCATGCGTCACGACCTTGCCGCCGCCGCGGACTGTGCCGCGCCCGAAGATCCGCAACGCATCGCCGTCGGCAATTGCGGCAACGCCGCACGCCACCAGCCCGGCGACGATCGCGCCCAGCCGATCGCTTTCCTTGACCCTCAATTCCGCCAACCCCTCGATCACGCTCTCGCCATCGGCATAGGCGCATGCGACTGCGAGCGCCGGGATTTCGTCGATCATCGCCGGGACGTTGGCGGCAGTGACGTGACACGGCTGAAGTGGGGCATGGCGCAGCGTCAGGTCGGCGACGATCTCGCCCGATTGAAGCTGTTCGTTGGTGAGCGCAATCGCGCCGCCCATTTGCTCCAGCACTTCGTACAGCCCGGTACGCAGCGGATTGACCAGCAGCCCGCGCACGGTGACTTCCGATCCGGGTACGATCGCCGCGGCCACCAGCGGGAAGGCGGCCGACGACGGGTCCGAAGCGATCGCGATGTCGCACCCGGTCAGCGGATTGCCGAATTCGCCTAGCATGATTTCGCTATGGTCTCGGCTCGCCAGCGGCTCTTTGACGCTCACCGCCGCGCCGCTCGTCACTCCCGCGAGTAGCAGCGCCGACTTGACCTGCGCCGAGGCGGGGATGTTGAGATGGTGGATCGCGCCAAGCGCCTGCCCGTGAACCGTGATTGGCAAATGATCGCCGCCGTCGAACTTGGCCCCCATCCGTTCGAGCGGCGCGGTGACTCGCTGCATCGGGCGCTTCGACAGCGATTGGTCGCCGGTCAGCGTGACGGTCAACCCTTCGACCCCCGCGCACGCGCCAAGCAACAATCGCGCCGCAGTGCCGCTATTGCCGCAATCGATGGGTTCTGCGGGCGTGGTCCAGCGACTGCCGGTAACCTGCCACTCGCCCGGACCGACATGCTTGACGGTAGCGCCGAGCGCAGCAACTGCGCGCGCGGTCGCCAGGACGTCGTCGCTGCCCAGCAACCCCGTGATCCGCGTCGTCCCGTTCGCCAGCGCGCCGAGGATTAGCGCGCGATGCGAGCAGCTTTTGTCACCGGGGATCGGTGCGATCCCGCGAAGCGCGCTACTGGAATTCGCGACCAGCTTCACGCGAACAGCGCCGCGACATGGCCGGCAAGATCGATCGCTTGGCGTGCATTAAGGCGCGGATCGCACGCGGTGAGCCAGTTGCGCTCAAGATCGTCGAGCGAGGCCGGGCCGCGCCCGCCGAGGCATTCGGTGACATCGAGCGCGCTCATTTCAAGGTGGAGTCCACCCGGATGCACGCCTTCGGCGCGTGCGATGGCGAAAAAGGCGTCGATTTCGGCGAGAATGTCGGGCAGGCGGCGGACCTTGCGCTTCCCGACCATGCTGGTGTTGCCGTGCATCGGATCGATCGCCCACACCAATTGCTTTCCCGCTTCCTCAGCAGCACGCATCAGCGGCGGCAGCGCTTCGGCAATGCGGCGCGCCCCGAAGCGCCCGATCATCACCAATTTGCCAGGGCGATTGGCGGGATCGAGCGTTTCAACCAGGCGGCAAAGCTCATCGCTGGTCATCGACGGGCCGCACTTGACCCCGACGACATTGTCGATGCCGCGAAGATATTCGACGTGCGCGCCGTCAATCTGGCGCGTGCGGTCGCCGATCCACAGCAGATGGCCCGAGGTCGCCCACCAGCGCCCGACGGGATCGCGCCGAGTGAGCGCTTCCTCATAAGGCAGCAGCAGCGCTTCGTGACTGGTCAACACCGGGCTCCCCGCCCCGCGCGCGGCGGCGAGGCTGGCGGCGGTGCCGACCGATTGCATATGCGCGCGGATCATCCGCTGCGGATCGGCGGCGCGGGCGCACGCATCGAATGCGGCGCCATTGACGATATCGCCGCGGTACGCGGGCAGGCCGACCCCGTCGTGGCACTCGACCTCGGCGCTGCGTGGCTTGGCGAACTGACCGGCGATTCGCGCGACCTCGATCAGCGGTCCGTCAATGGCCGGCGCGAGCCGCGCGGCCATGGCGTCAAACAATCCGACGATCCCCGCCACTTGCTCGGCGACCGGATCGTCGAAGCTTTCGGCACAGTCGCCGCCCTGGAGCAGGAATCCCTCGCCCCTCTCCAGTCGCGCCATCGCCGTGCGCAACCGCGCCGCCTGGTCGATAAGGATTACCGGAGCAGCACCCGCGAGCCGTTGTTCAACCAAGCGCAACGCCGCGCCATCGGCATAGGCCGGCATCTGCCGCACCGGGTGGCGGCGCCATGATGCTGGGTACCAGCCGTCGGGGTGAACCAGGGTCGCGCTCATCGCCGCCGCCCTAGCGCAACATCGAGCGCTTGCAAAAGCCAACCGGCGCCGCTCTGATCGGGCAAAGGGGAACCGCGATGATCGTCACCGACCTACCGGCGCCTCGCCCTGCCGGCCGCTGGTACACTCACCTCTACGTCCAGGTGCTCAGCGCGATCATCCTCGGCGTACTCGTCGGTTGTTTCGCGCCGGCGACCGGCGAAGCGCTCAAGCCGCTCGGCGATGCTTTCATCAAGCTGGTCAAGATGATCATCGCGCCGCTGATCTTCCTGACCATCGTCACCGGTATCGCCGGATTGCGTGACCTTGCCGCGGTCGGGCGCGTAGCGGGCAATGCGTTCGCTTACTTCATTTTCTTTTCGACGCTCGCGCTGATCGTCGGGCTAGTCGTTGCCAATGTTGTCCAGCCCGGCGCTGGGCTCAACATCGACCCCGCCACGCTCGATGCGTCGAAGGTCGTCGATTATGCCGACCAGGCGCATGCCACGACGCTGACTGGCTTCCTGCTCGACATCATCCCCGATACCTTCGTGTCGGCGCTGACTGCGGGAAGCATCCTCCAGACGCTGCTCGCGGCGATCCTATTCGGAGTGGCGCTGGCGATGATCGGCGACAAGGGCGACGGTGTGCTCGGCGCGCTCAACCAATTGTCGATCGTGATGTTCAAGATCGTCGCACTGGTGATGAAGCTCGCCCCGATCGGCGCGTTCGGGGCGATGGCCTTTACGATTGGCAAATTTGGCATCGGTACGCTCGCCAACCTCGCCGGGCTGGTGGCGACCTTTTACATCACCTCCTTGTTGTTCGTGATTGTCGTGCTCGGCCTCGCCGCGCGGATCGCGGGCTTCTCGATCTTCCAGCTGATCGCTTACCTAAAGACCGAATTGTTGCTCGTGCTCGGCACTTCGTCAAGCGAGAGCGCCCTGCCCTCGCTGATCGAGAAAATGGAACGCGCCGGCTGTCCCAAATCGATCGTCGGGTTGGTCGTACCGACGGGCTATTCGTTCAACCTCGACGGGACCAACATCTACATGACGCTGGCGGCGTTATTTATCGCGCAGGCGTGCAATGTCGATTTGAGCATCGGCGAGCAGGCGCTGCTGCTCGGGGTGGCGATGCTGAGCTCGAAAGGCGCGGCGGGCGTGACCGGGGCAGGCTTCATCACGCTCGCCGCGACGCTGTCGATCGTGCCCTCGGTCCCGGTCGCGGGGATGGCGCTGATCCTTGGCGTCGACCGTTTCATGAGCGAGTGCCGCAGCCTGACCAATTTCATCGGCAATGCGGTGGCGTGCGTGATCGTGACGATCTGGGAAGGCCGGCTCAACCGCGACGAATTCGAAGCCGCGCTCGACGGCGTGATGCCGAGCGTCGACCAGCTCGATCCGAAGATGATTGCCGCCTAGCGCGCGGTTGCAGCCTTCATCGAGGACACGAAATCGCGCACGGCGGAGGGGCCGTCGCCAACCTTAGCGACGATCGCCGAGCCCGAGATGACCCCCGCCGCGCCGCTGGCGAGGGATTGGCGAACTTGCTCAGGCGAGGAGATGCCAAAGCCGAGCACCGGCGGCGGCGCGCCGACATTGCAAAGCGCGGCGAACAATTGTGAATGGTCCAGCGTAAGCTCGGCGTCCGCCGCGGGGCCCCCCGCCCGGGGGGCGGCGGGGTGCGCGGCGGGGGGCGGGCGGGGGGGGAGAGACCGCGCCGCGCGCCCGCCCCCCGCCGCGTGGGGGGGGTGGGGATTACCGTTGGCGGCCCACGCGGGGGGGGGGCCGGCCCGCGACGCCGAGCTTACGCTGGACCATTCACAATTGTTCGCCGCGCTTT
>JAJAYY010000125.1 GCA_026785965.1 Sphingomonas bacterium | reverse complement strand
GGCCTCGGTGATGCCAAGGTGGAGCGGGCAATCGACCGCTTCGGCAAGTTGGTGATAGGCGGCGACGGCGAGGAACAGGTCGGAGGCTTTGACCGCCACCTTATAATTGCGAAAATCATGATCCTCGAGGATGCGGATGTGGTCGAGCGCGCTTTCTAACAGCGCCTCGGGGCAGGGCTCGCCATATATATCGAGCAGGTCGCGCTCAAGGCTGCCGGCGTTGACCCCGATGCGGATCGCACAGCCATTGGCCTTGGCGGCGTTGACCACTTCGCGCACTCGCTCGGCCGATCCGATGTTGCCCGGGTTGATGCGCAGGCAAGCGGCGCCGGCGTCGGCCGCTTCCAAGGCGCGCTTATAATGGAAATGGATGTCGGCGATGATCGGAACGGTCGCGGCGCGCACGATCTGTTTCAGCGCGGCGGTCGATTCGACGTCGGGACAGGACACGCGAATCAGGTCTACCCCGGCTTCCTCGCAGCGACGGATCTGGGCGATCGTCGCCTTGGCGTCGGAGGTCGGGGTGTTGGTCATCGTCTGGACCGTGACCGGCGCGTCGCCGCCGACGGCGACATTGCCGACCATGATCTGGCGGGATTGACGGCGCTCGATCGTGCGCCACGGACGAAGGGAGGACATACCCGCCATATAGGGACTTCAAATGACAAAGGAAATTATGCGCGTTAGATCGGCGTCCATGCCGATTCTCACCCGCCTCGCCGCGGCGCTTGCCGCGCTATGCCTGATCGCCGCCCCCGCCGCGTCTTACTGGGAATATGGCCATGCCAGCGTGGCCAGCATCGCGTGGCAGCAGATGCGCCCCGACACGCGGCGCCAAGTCGCGCGGCTGCTGGCGCAAGGAAAATTGCTCGACACCCCGGCGTGCCCGGTGGCGACGATCGAGGCGGCGAGCGTGTGGGCCGATTGCATCAAGCCGCTCAACGAGCGCTTCGCTTACGCATATTCGTGGCATTATCAGAACGTCGACATCTGCCAGCCGTTCGACCTCAAGGGGCCGTGCAAGGACGGCAATTGCGTCTCGGCGCAGATCGAGCGCAACGCGCGGCTGCTCGCCGATCCCACGGTGCCAACCCGCGAAAAGGTCATGGCGCTGGCCTTCCTGGTCCATTTCGTCGGCGACCTTCACCAGCCGATGCACGCCGGCGACCATGGCGACCTTGGCGGCAACAAGGTCGCGGCCAATTACGGGCTGATCGGCGGGCGAACCAATTTGCACAGCATCTGGGATGGTTGGCTGGCCGAGCGCGCGATTACCACCCCACCGGGCGGGCCGTCGGCCTTGCTCGCCGCGGTTTCGCCGGCCGAGCGCGAGCGAATCGCGGGCGGAAGCGTCGAGGATTGGAGCCGCGAAATGTGGGGCAAGGCGCGCGACCTGGCCTATCAAACGCTGGTCGGCGACCCGTGCGGCGCGGCGCCGGCGGCGCGACCGACGCTCGACGAAGCCGAGGTCCAGGCGCTGATCCCGGCGGTGCGTGAGGACGTGGTCGAGGGCGGGATCCGGCTCGCGCGCCTGCTCGACGATGCGCTTGGACCCGAGCATCAGGCGCCGGGGCAGAAGAAACGCTAGCGCCGCGGCTTGACGAAGCGGGCAATGGTGGTCGCAACCGCCGGATCAATCGCCAGCGCGGGATTGCCATAGGTCGCAAGATTGCCGACGCGGTCGCCGGCCGTGGCCGACTTCCACACATGATTGACGTTGGGCAGGATGACGAGCCGCGCGCCGCGATGCGCGGCGGCGAGCGCGCGCGCGTCGGCGACGGTCACCTGGAGATCGGCGTCGCCCTGGATGACGATCATCGGCAGGCGGGTGCGCGCGGCGAGCGCGGCGGGATCGATGCTCAGCAGGTCGATCATATAGCCCTGGACGGCGGGGTTGAACACCGGCCGGAGCTCGGGCGGGACGCTCGCCGGGTCGACCCGCTGGCGCCGCTCAAGCTTGGCGATGGCGGCATCGGCGAGGCCAAATTTCGCCGCTGGGAGCGATTTCAACTGCTCGCGCAGCACCGCGCCGAGCCGGCGTCCGGGGGCGGCGAGCAGGATCAGCCCGCAAATCATCTTGGGGTTCTGCGCCGCGGCGAGCGCGACCAGCCCGCCTTCGCTATGCCCAGCGAGCCACGCGCAGGGCTTGCCGCGCTGGCGTAGCAGCCGCGCCCAGCCGCGTACGTCGGCGGCATAAGCGGCGATCGTCACGTCGTTGCCGTTGGCAATTGCCGCCTTGCTTGCAAACATCCCGCGCTTGTCGATGCGCAATGTCGCTACCCGCTGCGCGGCGAGCTGGGTGGCAAGCTGGCGGTAAATGCCTCCGCTCACGCCGAGCGGATTGTCGCCGTTGCGGTCGGTCGGACCCGATCCGGGAATGAGGATGATCGCCGGGGCGCGGCGGCCGGGATCGGTCAGCGTCGCGGCGAGCGGGCCTTTGGGACCCGGAATGCTGAGTTCGGCAGCAGCTAGCGTGGCGGCGGCGGCAAGGGCAAATAGGGTCATTATTCGTCTCTCCAGCGCCACCGCCACCCGCCGCGCGTGGTGCGGGCGGAGACGATCAAAAACAGGATCGACGCCGGTACGACGGTCGCAACGAGCAGGATCGGTCGATGCCCAAACGCGATGCTCGCGCCAACAATTACCGCGATATAGGTCGCGCTGACCAGCCAGCCCTGCCACGATACCGGCAATCCGCTGCCGAGGCCGAAGCGCTTGGGGGCGAACCAGACGGGACGATCATCCATGCTCTTGCTCCCTGGCTGGGCGGCCGCGCTTGACTGGTCGCGGGTCGCCCAATTTGATTCCGCGCTGCTTCAACGCCTCGCGCAGCAGGCATTCGACTTGCGCATTGACCGAGCGCAGGTCGGTCGCGGCAAGCCGCTCGACCGCCGCCCACAGGGCAGGGTCGACCCGCAGCGGGTAGGCCTTGCGTGCGCCGCTCATCTTACTGGTACAGCGAACCGGCGTTGACGATCGGCTGGGTGTCGCGCTCGCCGCACAGCACGACCATCAGGTTGGAGACCATCGCCGCACGGCGCTCGTCATCCAGCTCGACGACATTCTTCTCGCTCAGCATCTCGAGCGCCATTTCGACCATCCCGACCGCGCCCTCGACCATCGTCTTGCGCGCCGCGACTACGGCCTGCGCCTGCTGGCGGCGGAGCATCGCTCCGGCGATTTCCTGGGCATAGGCCAGATGGGTGAAGCCGCATTCGTCGACGCTGATCCCCGCGACTTGCAGGCGGTTGATCAATTCCTGGCGCAGCTCGACCCCGACCTGGTCGTGGTTGCCGCGCAGCGTCACTTCGAGATGCTCGAAATCGTCATACGGATAGCGCGAGCCGATGGTCCGCACCGCGGCATCGACCTGGACCATCACGAACGCCTTATAATCGTCGACGTCGAACAGTGCCTGCGCGGTATCGATCACGCGCCACACGATCTGCGCCGCCATTTCAATCGGGTTGCCGCGCAAATCATTGACCTTGATGCGGTCGGAAATGACGTTGTTGGCGCGGACCGAGACCTTTTTCCTGCCATACCACGGCAGCACCCAGCGCAGGCCGGTCGCGCGGTCGGTGCCCTTGTAATCGCCGAACAAAGTGATCGACACCGCCTGGTTGGGCTGAAGCATGTAGAATCCTGGCGCGATCAGCAGAATCGCGAGCGGGCTGAGGATCACCGCGAGAAGTGCGGCCAGCCCATTGCTGTCGTTGGCGAGGCTGTAGATCCCGAAAATCTGGAACATGATCGCCACCAGCAAAATCAGCAGCATGGCATAGCCGCTAGCGGTGGCGGCGCGGCGTTCGCGGCTTGCCGTAAGCGCGACAGTCGTCGAGTCGGTCATTTCTATCTCCCTTTAATTGATATCAGATTTATATCATTCCCAACGATCGTCAACTGGAATCGCGCGCCGCGCCGCGCTAGGGCGGTCGCCATGAGCTGGAAATTGATGATCCACGGCGGCTGCGGGGCGATGCGCCCGGACAGCGTTACGCCCGAACAGGAAGAGCAAGCGCGCGCCGCGCTCCACGCCGCGCTTGATGCGGGCGAGACGCTGCTTGGCGCGGGCGGGAGCGCGCTCGACGCGGTCGAAGCAGCGGCGCGGGTGTTGGAAGAGGATCCGTCGTTCAATGCCGGGCGCGGCGCGGTGCTCACCGCCGACGGGCATGCCGAGCTCGATGCGGCGATCATGGACGGAACCGGGCGGCGCTGCGGCGCGGTCGCCGGGCTGCGCACGACTCGCGCCCCGGTCAGTGCAGCGCGCGCGGTGATGGAGCATAGTCCGCACGTGCTGCTGACTTACGCCGGCGCCGACCATTTCGCGCGCGAGCAGGGCTTGGAGCAAGTCGCCAACGAATGGTTTAAGATCGCTGTCCGCGAGGCTCAATTGGCCAAGGTCATCGCCGCCGGCGGCGGGTTCGACAGCGACATCAAATATGGCACGATCGGCGCGGTCGCGGTCGATTCCGCGGGGCATGTCGCGGCGGCGACCTCGACCGGCGGACTGACCGCCAAGCGCTGGGGCCGGATCGGCGATTCGCCGCTGATCGGGGCCGGGACTTATGCCGACGACCGCGCCGCCGCCGTCAGTGCGACCGGGCTCGGCGAAGTGTTCATCCGCGCCGCGGCGGCGCACGAATTGTGCGCGCGGGTGCGGATCGGCGGCGAGCCGCTTCAGGCCGCGCTCGATGGCGTGCTGGCCGAGATCGTCGCATTGGGCGGCAATGGCGGACTGATCGCGGTGGCGCCGTCGGGCGAAGCGGCGTGGGGCTTCACCACCCCCGGAATGTATCGCGGCGTCGCCGGCCCCGACGGGCGCGAAGTCGCGATTTACGCGGAGCGATAGGGCAGCGCGTCGCGCGCGCACTGCAGTTCGATCGCCACCGCCTCGCGTTCGCGTGCGACGAATTCGGCAACCGCACGGCGGAAACCAAGATCGGGGAGATAATGAAGCGAGTGGGTCACCACCGGCTCATAGCCGCGCGCAAGCTTATGCTCTCCCTGCGCGCCGGCCTGGACCGTGGCGAGGCCGTGCGCGATCGCCCACTCGATCGCGCGATAATAGCTCAATTCGAAATGGAGATTAGGCACTTCGTCGAGTGCGCCCCAATAGCGGCCGTAGAGTGCATCGGCGCCGACGAAGTTGAGCGCGCCGGCGATCGGCTGGCCGTCGCGATACGCGAGGAACATCAACGCGGCATCGCCCATCGCCGCGCCGACCTGGTCGAACCAGTTCCGCGTGAGGTAGGGGCTGCCCCATTTGCGGCTGCCGGTGTCCTGGTAGAAGTGCCACATCGCGTCCCACTGGGCGGGGGCAATCTCGGCGCCGCGCAACGTGACGATGTCGAGCCCGACGCAAGCCGTCGCGCGCTCCTTGCGGATCGCCTTGCGCTTGCGGCTTGAGAGCGCGGCGAGAAATTCGTCGAACTCGGCATAGCCGCGATTGACCCAATGATATTGGATGCCGTCGCGGCGCAGCCAGCCGCGCGCTTCGGCGGCGGCAAGGTCATCAATGAGACAGAAAGTGACGTGCGCCGAGGACAGGCCATTCTGAACCGTAACGGCTTCGAGCGCGGCGAGGATCGCATCGCGGTCGCCGAGCAAACGGCGGCCGGGAACCGGGGTGAACGGCACCGCGACCTGGAGCTTAGGATAATAAGCGTGCCCTGAATGCTGCCATGCCTCGGCCCACCCATGGTCGAACACATATTCGCCATGGCTCTGGGCCTTCAAATAGGCCGGCGCGGCAGCGATGATGCGGCCATCGCGCTCGACCACCAGCGGCAGCGGGTCCCAGCCGGTGTCACCACCGACGCTGCCCGACGCTTCGAGGCACGCGAGGAAGGCGTGACCGACGAGCGGGTCGCCGTCGCCGGCAAGCGCATCCCATTGCGCCCGATCGATATCGGCGACCCCGCGCGAGATGCGCGCGATCAGCTCAGGCTCACGGTCGGCCATCGGCTTCCCAGATCAGCGCATCGGCATGGACCGCGGCGGTCGCGCGCTCGGCCGCGGTGCGGATCGTCCAGCTATAAACAGGCAGCCGACGACGGACGCGCTCGACCCAACTTCGGCCAAGCGCGGCGCGGTCGACGGCGACGAAATCGGGATCGGCGAGCTTCATCGCGAACCAACGCCTGAGCGGCGAAAGCCGCTCCGCGATCACCAGCCCGCGGCGGATGTGCGGCGTGTTGGTCTTGAGCCAGCGCGGCAGCCGGGCATCGAAGCTCATCACGCCGCAGCGCCCGCGATAGCCGTCGAGCGCGGCGACCAGCGCCGGGCCGAAGCGCCAGAAGCGCTGGTCGACCTTGGCTTCGAGTAGCAATGGCACTCGGCCATCGACCAGAGCCAGCAATTGCCCGAGCGTCGGGATTGCGTGACTACTGACGCTGAAGCGCGACAGGTCGGCGAGGGTCGAGCGAGCGATGATCGCGTGCGAACCGCACAATCGCAGCGCGTCGGCATCGTGGAAAACGATGATCTGTTCGTCGGCGGTCAGTCGGAGGTCGCATTCGATCCCCGCGCCGCGCTCGAGCGCCGCCGCGAAAGCGAGCAAGCTATTCTCGATAAAGGTCGCCCCATCGTGGAGCCCGCGATGCGCAAACCCCGCTGGCCCCGGATCTAACGGGTCAGGCGCGGATCTGGACGACCGCATCGACCTCGACCGCGACGCCGAGGGGGAGGACCGGGACGCCGACTGCCGAGCGGGCGTGGCGCCCCGCCTCGCCGAACACGTCCTCCATCAATTCGGAAGCGCCATTGGCGACCTTGGGCTGATCGGTGAAATCGCCCGCCGAATTGACGAACACGCCGAGTTTCACGATCCGCTCGACCCGGTCGAGCGAGCCGAGCGCATTGCGCAATTGGGCCAGCAGCATGATCCCGCAGCGGCGCGCAGCGGCGATTCCGGCGTCGAGGTCCATGTCCTCGCCCAGCCGGCCCTTGATCAGGCTGCCGTCCTCGGCGAACGAAATCTGCCCCGAGACGTGGAGCAGGCCGTTGACCTCGACATAAGGAACATAGCTCGCGACGGGCGCGGCGGCGGCGGGAAGCGTGATGCCGAGTTCGGCCAGGCGGGTGTCGATGCTCATGACGGCGCGATTGCCCCCCCGCGCGGCGCGGGTCAAGCCTTGCGCGTCACCGCGAAGCCGGCCCAGCTCTGGCTGACCGGCATCAGCTCGAGCGTGTTGATGTTGAGGTGCGGAGGCAAGGTTGCGACCCAATGGATGGTGCTCGCAATGTCATCGGCGGTCATCGGGTCCATGTCCGAATAAAGCGCGTCGCTCGCGGCCTGGTCGCCGCCGGTGCGGACGAGGGTGAATTCGGTTTCGACCATCCCCGGCTCGATCGAGGTGACACGGACCCCGGTGCCGGCCAGGTCGCAGCGCAAATCAAGGCTGAACTGGCGGACAAACGCCTTGGTCGCGGCATAGACCGCACCGCCGCGATAGGGGTAGGTGGCGGCAACCGAGGACAGGTTGATCACCGCGCCCCTGCGCTCGATCAGGCGTGGAAGCAGCGCCCGGGTCAGCGCGACGAGCCCGGTGACATTGGTGTCGATGGCGTTGGTCAGAGCAGCCAAATCGGCATCCTGGAGCGCGTCCATCGGCGGCGCGAGCCCGGCATTGTTGAGCAGCAAGTCGATCGGCCCTGGAAGCTCCGTTGCCGCCTGCGCAATTGCGGCAAGATCGCGCATATCGAGCACGAGCGGGGTGACGGCATCGCCAAGCTCTTCGGCCAGATCCTGCAAGCGGTCGGCGCGGCGGCCGGCGGCGATGATTCGCCAGCCGTCGGCGGCAAGGCGCCGCGCGGCGGCGGCGCCGATTCCGGCAGTGGCGCCGGTGATCAAGGCGGTCCTGGTCATCGGTCCTCCAGCCGTTCGAGCAGCCAATTCGTCGCGGTCGGCCAATCGTCGATCCGGACGTGGGCCTTGTCCGCCGGCGGCACCGCCGGGGCAAGCCGCGGCTCGGCCACCATGTGAAGACGAAACACCTCTGGCGCGTGCTTGGCTACCGACGCGTGGTGGACCGCCAGATCGTCGACGAAGGCAGTACGGGTCGCGCCGTAGCGATTGAGGATATCGCGCGCCGGAACGCCCTTGCCGCCGCGGTTGGTGACGACTTCGTGGGCGATGCCGTGCGTGGCGAGCTGATCGACCCGCCACGGATGCGCTTCGTCGCCAAGATTGGTAAGGATGACGATGTCGGCGATCTCGCTGATCCGGCCAAGCGCATCGAGCGCGCCGGGGACAATTGTCTGACGATGCATTTCGCTCCGGAAAAACTGGTCGAGCAACGGCCAGACGCGGTCCTCAGCGACGGTTTCGCCGCTCGCCTTGTCGCTCATCGAGCCACCAAAACTGCCCGTTTCGAAGGCGAATTTGATGCCGTGCTCCTCGTCCAGCCAGGCATCGAAATGCGCCACCATGTACAGCAGCACTTCATCGCAATCGGTGATCAGCAACGGGCGATTCATGCCTCGAGCTCGGCGCGGGCCGCGACCAGCGTCGCCGGCGTGACCTCGATCGCCCCGGCGACCGCGACCAGATCGGGCTCGTGGCTTTCGAGGAAGGCCAGCGTCGCGGCGAGCAAGGCGCGGTCACCGGCGAGCGCGCGGCGGCGCAACTCGTCGGCATGAAGCCCGGTCAGGTCAAGGAACCGCTGCGCGCGCCGTTCGTCGGTCAGCGTCGCGGCGAGCGCGGCGAGGGCCAGAGCCTCGGCGTCATTTGTCGTCGGGGTCAACATCGCCTATCAATCGATCAGGTTTAGAGGGGTGTGCAATAGCGTGGCCAAGATCCTGGTTGTCGAGGACAACGCCCTCAACATCAAGCTGTTCTGCGACCTGCTGACCGCGCACGGCCACAATACGCAGCCGGTGACCGACAGCCGCGAAGCGCTCGAAGCGGCGCGCAGCTTCGCCCCCGACCTGATCATCACCGACATCCAGCTGCCGTATCTGTCGGGGATCGAGCTGATGGAGTTGTTGCGCGCCGACGAGCAATTGAAGGCGGTGCCGATCATGGCGGTGACGGCTTATGCCGCGCAGGGGGACGACGAGCGGATTCGCGCCGCGGGCGCCAGCGCCTACGTATCGAAGCCGATTTCGGTGGTCCGCTTCGCCGAGACCGTCGAACAATTGCTCGAGGCAGCACGCGAGGGTGCCCAAAACGAATCGGGCGGGCCCGATATCGGAACCGCCTCGTTTGTGTCTTGAGTTCTGGACCCCGGGTCGCGGCCCGGGGTTAAGCAAGCGCGGCGCGCTTACTTAATTTTGGCTTCCTTGAAGTCGACATGCTTGCGCACGACTGGATCGTACTTGCGGAACGACATCTTCTCGGTCGTGTTGCGCGGATTTTTCTTGGTGACATAATAGAAGCCCGTGTCGGCCGAGCTGACGAGCTTGATCTTGACGGTTGCCGGCTTGGCCATCGCAAATATCCTGAAGGTTCGAAATAAAAAGGGCGGCACGCAAGCGCCGCTCGAAGGCGGCTCAATGACGGTGGAGGCACTTTTTGTCAAGCCGAGCCGGGGCTTGGTGGGCCGCGGTGCGCTAGCGTGCAGACTGAAGCCGGGCCTTGAACTGGTCGGTGAGGGTGAGGTCGAGGCTCAGGACGCCGACCTTCTCGTCGATCGACGCGACATAGCGAGTCATCTCCTCGTGCAAGCCGGGCTTGGCGAGGATGCGATCCATCGCCGCCGTCGAGTCTGCTGAAGATATTTCGGCGCTGCAAACACGCGGCAGCGAGATCCCGACGATCCGACCGCGAAATATCACGTCCTGGTCGCCGCACTGCGCGCGGATGACCTTTTGGATCGTGAATGGCATGACCGAGCGGATCGTCGAGCGATAGGGGAATACGTCCTTCAAGGTGCGGTCGTTGGTTGCCAGAGTCAGATAATAATCGCTCGCCATGGCCTGCGTCGTCTCATCGCCGAGCAAATTGACCAGCCCCGCCGAGGTCACTTCGTCATAAATATAGGTTTTGGCCGCATTGGTATCGATCTGGCTCAACTGATAGGCGTGGACCAGGAAATCGCGCGGCGTTGCGTCCTGCTTGCCGTCGATCATCGCCAGCGCCGCAAGGCCATGAGCGCGCACTTCGCGATAATAAGCCACCTGTGCGCCGAACTGCCGCGCGTTGAAATCCAGTTCGTCGAGCAGGCGCGCGCGATAGGCGTGGGCCTTGGCCGCTTCGAGCCGGCTTTCATTCCAGTTGCTGACTTGGGTGGCGATCAACACGCCGAGCACGACGATGGCGAGGTCGATGCCGACCGCGAACCAGTTGTGGCTGGCGACATGCTCGCGGATGCGGCGAATGACCATCTAGCTCCCCCAGCGCGTTTGACCCTCTGTTAACCAATTTGGGCGAATCTGCCAGCGTCAACGAAAGAGAAACGCCATGGCCAATCCCGAGTCGCTCTCCACCGTCCGCACCCGCATTGGCCTGCAGATTGCCGAGATCGAAACCCGCGCCGCCAAGCTCAAACCGATCGATATCTGTGCCAAGATGGCGGCGATCCGGTCAATGGCGGCCGAGCATGGGCTCGTCGCGCTTGAAGGCCTGGCCGATTATGGCGCGCACCATGCGCTGATGCCGGGGCATCGCGAAGCGACCCGGGCGTGCCTCAGTCACATGGACGAAGCGCTCCACAGCGAGCGCGCACAAGACCGCGAATCGATCCTCGCCGCGCTGGCGATGCGGCTGCACTAAGAACCTTCGCCGTTCCCGCGCATTAAAGCGGGGATGCGCGCGTTTTCCCAATTGCTCGACGACCTCGTCTACACGCGCTCGCGCAACAGCAAGCTGCGGCTGATCGGCGATTATCTCAAGCAAACCCCCGACCCGGACCGTGGTCTGGCGCTCGCCGCGCTAACCGCCACGCTCGACATTCCGGCGATCAAGCCAGCGGTGGTTCGCGGCCTGGCCGAGGAGCGGATCGATCCGATCCTGTTGAAGCTCAGCCGCGACTATGTCGGCGACATGGCCGAGACGGTGTCGCTGCTATGGCCGGCGCCAGAAGGCGAGCCGACCGAAATCGACGATGGCACGGTGCGACTGTCCGATGCGATCGAGCGATTGCAGGCAGCAAGCCGATCTGACGCGCCGCGCGTGCTTGAAGCGATGCTCGATCACCTCGATGCGCCGGGGCGCTATGCCATCCTCAAACTGGCGACGGGAGCGCTGCGGGTCGGGATTTCGGCGCGACTGGCGAAGCAGGCGCTGGCCAATGCCTTCGCGCTCGATGTCGAGGCGGTCGAGGAAGTGTGGCATGGATTAAGGCCGCCGTACGCCGAATTGTTCGAATGGGGCGAAGGCAAGGGGCCGCAGCCGACGGCCAAGGATATACCGGTGTTCCGCCCGTTCATGCTTGCCCATCCACTGGACGAAACGCGCGTATCGCTCGACGATTATGCGGCCGAGTGGAAATGGGACGGGATCCGCATCCAACTGGTCCATGCCGGCGGCGATACGCGGCTTTACAGCCGCACCGGCGACGATATTTCGGCCAGCTTTCCCGACATCGCCGCCGCTTTCACGACCCGCGCGGTGCTCGACGGCGAATTGCTGGTGCGGGGCGATGTGCAAGGAGCCGACGCGCATGGCGGGGCGGCGGCGAGCTTCAACGCGCTGCAGCAGCGGCTCGGGCGCAAGAATGTCAGCGCCAAGGTGCAGGGCCAATATCCGGCATTCGTGCGCCTCTATGACATATTGTTCGACGGCGAGGAGGATCTGCGCGGGCTGGCGTGGGCCGAGCGACGCGCGCGGCTGGAGGCGGTGGTGGCCACGCTCGACCCCGCCCGGTTCGACCTGTCGCAGATGATCGACGCGCCGTCATTCGAAGTG
>JAJAYY010000124.1 GCA_026785965.1 Sphingomonas bacterium | reverse complement strand
GGTCCACCCCGACATGCGCCGCGCGCGGGCCGCTGGCATGTCGATCATCCCGACCACCACCGGCGCCGCGCGCGCAGTCGGCGAGGTGCTTCCGGAATTGAAGGGCAAGCTCGACGGCTCGGCGGTGCGGGTGCCGACCCCAAACGTCAGCCTGATCGACCTGACTTTCACCCCGAGCCGCGACACGACCGTCGAAGAAATCAACGGGGCGCTCAAGAAAGCAAGCGAAAGCAGGGCGTTGAAGGGCATTCTTGCTTACACCGATGAACCGCTGGTCTCGATCGACCTCAATGGCGATCCGGCAAGCTCGACCGTCGATAGCCTCGAGACCGCAGTGATCGAGGGCAAGCTCGTCCGTGTCGTGAGCTGGTACGACAATGAATGGGGTTTCTCGAACCGCATGGTCGACACCGCCGGGGCGATCGCGAAATTGATCTAAACTCTCCCCTCCCGCCTGCGGGAGGGGCCGGGGGAGGGCCTGTTTTGTTCGTAAGACCACATGCCCTCCGCTAACCCCTCCCGCGAGCGGGATTGGAGACCGAATGTCCAAGTTCAAGACCCTCGACGACCTTCCCGCCGACCTGACCGGCAAGCGCGTGCTGGTGCGGGTTGATCTTAACGTGCCGATGGACGGGGCGTCGGTGGCCGACGATACGCGGCTTCGCGCCATGCTGCCGACGGTGCTTGAGCTCGCCGACAAAGGCGCGCTGGTGCTATTGCTGTCGCACTTCGGGCGGCCGAAGGGTCAGTCGCGCCCCGACATGTCGACCGCGCAACTGGTCCGGCCGCTGACGCTCCTGTCGGGTCGGTCGGTGCGCTTCATCGAGGATTGCCAGGGCCCCGAGGCCGAGCGTGGAATCATGACCATGCTGCCGGGCAATATCGGGATCCTCGAGAACACCCGCTTCCACCTTGGCGAAGAATTGAATGATCCCGACCTTGCCAAGGGTATGGCGGCGCTCGGCGATTATTACGTCAACGATGCCTTTTCCAGCGCGCACCGCGCGCATGCCTCGACCGAGGGTATCGCGCACCTCCTGCCGAGCTTCGCCGGGCGCGCGATGGAGGCCGAGTTAGCCGCGCTCGAAACTGCCCTCGGCAACCCAGAGCGCCCGGTCGCGGCGGTGGTCGGCGGGGCCAAGGTGTCGAGCAAACTCGCCGTTCTCGGCCATCTCGTTTCGAAGGTCGATCATTTGATCATCGGCGGCGGCATGGCCAACACCTTCCTCGCCGCGCGTGGGGTCAACGTCGGCAAATCGCTCGCCGAGCATCATCTGGTCGGTGAGGCAGATGCGATCTTCGATCGTGCCGAGGCGGCGGGCTGCATCATCCACCTGCCGTATGACGTCGTCGTCGCCAAGGAATTTGTGCCCAACCCGCCGAGCGTGCGCACCTGCAACGTCCACGAAGTCGCGCCCGACGAGATGATCCTCGACGTCGGCCCGGCGGCGGTCGAGGCGCTTGGCGACGCGATCAAGAATTGTCGCACACTCGTGTGGAACGGCCCGCTCGGGGCGTTCGAGACTCCGCCGTTCGACGCCGCGACGGTCGCGCTGGCGAAGATTGCCGCAGCGCTGACCCAGGACGGCAGCCTGGTTTCGGTTGCCGGGGGCGGGGATACTGTCGCGGCGCTCAATCACGCCGGCGTCGCCGCCGACTTCAGCTTTGTCTCGACCGCCGGCGGAGCATTTCTTGAATGGATGGAAGGCCGCACGCTACCGGGTGTCGCCGCCTTGATGAATTAGGAGCTTTTCGATGACCGATCCCAAGATGCTGGCGCAGATCAAGGACGGGCAGGGCTTTATCGCGGCGCTCGACCAGAGCGGCGGTTCGACCCCCGGCGCGCTCAAAGGCTATGGCGTGGCCGAAGACGCTTATTCGACCGACGAGCAGATGTTCGGCCTGATCCACGCGATGCGCAGTCGGATCATCACCTCGCCCTGCTTTAACGGCGACAAGGTGATCGGCGCGATCCTGTTCGAAAAGACGATGGACGGCGAGGCCGGTGGCGAACCCGTACCCGAGGCGCTGTGGAAGCGCGGCGTGGTGCCGTTCCTCAAAGTCGACAAGGGCCTTGAGGACGAAGCCGACGGGGTCAAGTTGATGAAGCCGATGCCCGATCTCGATGCCCTCCTCGAGCGCGCCGCCGCGAAGGGCGTGTTTGGCACCAAGATGCGCTCGGTGATCGAGCGCGCCTCGCCCATCGGAATAGCCGCGATCGTTGCCCAGCAATTTGCGGTCGCGGAGCAAATTTCGACGCACGACCTGATGCCGATGATCGAACCCGAAGTATCGATCAAGAGCCCCGATCGCGATGCCGCCGATCGGATGCTGCTGGCCGAACTGGTCGAGGCGCTCGACGCGCTTCCCGAGGATCGTCAGGTGATCCTCAAGCTGACGCTCCCGGCCGAAGCGAACCTTTATGCGCCGTTGGTCGATCATCCGCGCGTGCTGCGCGTGGTCGCGCTGTCGGGCGGGTTCAGCCGCGACGAAGCATGCCGGCAATTGGCGCAGAATCGCGGCATGATCGCCAGCTTCAGCCGGGCTTTATTGTCCGACCTCAGGAGCCAGATGAGCGATGACGAGTTCAGCCACTCGCTCGGCACCGCGATCGACGAAATTCACTCGGCGTCGATCGCCTAACGGCCGCCTTCGAAGCCGAACAGATAAGGCGCTGCGGGCGCTGGCGTGCCTGCCATCTTGCCCGGCTCGACCGAGGTCAGCGCGAGCGTGGTGCCGTGGGTCGCGAGTGGCTGGCCGAGCGTGAGGTCGCGGGTTTCGCGCCAGCCGGGGCCATCGATCTGGCTGCGGACGATGGCGCGGCCGGCCCAGACGCAACGCGCGTTGATCGGGCAGCGGCTGTCCTCGACCACTGCGCGCGGGGTCACGACCAGCGCGCCAACCCGCGTAGCCTGATTGAGGCGCGCGAAGCCATCGCTGCGGACTGGGGCGACGGCGGGGAGCGTGGCGCAGGCGCTGAGCGCGAATGCGGCGAATACGGGGGCTATGCTTCTCATTGGACGATCGCTGCGGCTTC
>JAJAYY010000123.1 GCA_026785965.1 Sphingomonas bacterium | reverse complement strand
GGCTTCACGCGGCGATCGACTGGACGCAATCGATTGGGATCGACCGAATTCATGCCCATGAGGCGGCGCTTACCGCCGACTGCAGAACAGCGTTGCGTGGCCTCAACTTTGTCACGCTTTACGGCCCCGAGGACAGCGCCGGGATCGTCAGTTTCTCGGTCGACGGGGTGCATCCGCACGACATCGGCACCATCCTGGACGACGAGGGAGTCGCGGTGCGCGCCGGGCACCATTGCGCCCAGCCGCTGATGAAAGTGCTCGGCGTCCCGGCCACCGCCCGCGCCAGCTTCGCCGCGCATAGCGACGCCTCCGACATCGAGGCGTTGGTTCGCGGCCTGCATACAGTGAAACGGATTTTCGGATGAACGACGAGCGCAAGATCGAGATTGAGGAAGTGACCGCGGTCGAGCCCCCGCCGCGCGCGCGCCTTACTCCGGAACCAAGCCTCGCAGAGAATTTTGCGCGCAAGCGCGACTATCTCGCCGGTTTCCTCGCCGCCGAGAAACCCGAGCCTGACCGTTCCGGGCCCGGCGGCGATCTGCAGGAAGCAGTGATCGAGGCGCTCAAGTCGATCTACGATCCCGAGATTCCGGTCAACATTTACGAGCTCGGGCTGATCTACGATGTGGCGGTCGATGCCGACGGCGATGCAATCGTGCAAATGACGCTTACCACCCCCAATTGCCCGGTCGCCGAATCGATGCCCGGCGAGGTCGAGATGCGCGTCCTGTCGGTCCCCGGGATCCGCGATGCCGAGGTCAAACTGGTGTGGGAGCCGGCGTGGGACCCGTCAAAAATGAGCGATGAAGCGCGCCTCGAATTGGGAATGCTGTAATGACCGTCGAAACCAAGGCTCGCGCGCGACCCTCCGCAATCACGATGACTGCGGCCGCCGAGGAGCGTATCGCCGAACTGATGGCGCGCGCCCCGGCCGAGGCGATCGGGGTCAAGCTCTCGACCCCGCGCCGCGGTTGCTCGGGCCTCGCTTATTCCGTCGATTATGTGACCAGCGAGCTAGCATTCGACGAGAAGATCGTGACATCCGGCGGGACCTTCTACGTCGACGGCGGATCGATCCTTTATCTGATCGGATCGACGATGGACTGGGTCGAGGATGATTTCGCCGCCGGTTTCACCTTCGCCAACCCCAACGCCAAGGGCGCGTGCGGCTGCGGCGAGAGCTTCACGGTCTGAAGCCCCTGCCGCGCGCCGGTGGTTAGAAAGCGAAGCTGGTGCGAATCGCCGCGCCAACATCGGGAGCGGCGCTCGCGACATGACCCGGGTTGCGCCGCGCGTAAAGGTTGGCGCCGATCCAGCCAGTTCCGAACAATCGCGTTGCGTAGCTCAGCTCGGCATCGATCTCGCGACCGCTCGGGCTTAGCGACAGGCTGCGGACCCCGTTCGAGGCAAGCCTGGTGTCATAATCGTAGCTCACCGGAAGCATCAGCGACAGGCCGCCCTGCTCGATCCGGATCGGCTGCGACACGCGCAACCCGAGCCGGTCGCCGCCCGCAAACTGCTTGGCGAGGTCGAACGCATAGGCTGACGACACGAACTTGCCCGACCCGAACTGGGTCCAGCCGCGCCGCGCCGACAGCGTGGCGCCGATCCCGCGACCGAAGTCGTGACGCACTTCACCGTCGACGAACCAGCTCGACGAGCCGCCCCCGCCAAGCGTTGCGCCGATCCGTCCGCCGAGCAGGCTGCTGCGTTCGTCAAGTCGGGTTGCGCCAAGCGAGAGAAAATTGTTGCGGCCAAGCTGCTTGTCAATCAATGCGGTCGCGAGGCGGTACGGCAGGTCGAGCTCGCCGGCGCGCGGGTCGCGGGTCACGCTGCCGGTCTCGGCCGACAGCGTCAGCCCGACCGTCTTGCCGAGGTCGCGGCGGAGCGCGAGGCTGGTCCCGCGGTTGGCGGCGAAACCGGGTTCGCCATTAGTGTCGCGGGCAACTAGAAAGGCCCCCGCGCTGGCACCTGACAGGCTGCGCTCAAGCGACTTGGCGCCTTCCGAAAAGCCCAAGGCGATCCGTGTCTTGCGATCAAGCCGGGCAATCGCATTGCCGGCGATGAGCCGCGAGCGGCGCGCATCTTCGGGACCGATGTTGAGCCGGCCCAGATCGACCATCGGCTGCGCGTCGCGAGTCGCGACGCTCAGCGTGACCGCCACCGGGCCCGCCGCGGCGACATTGGTCCGAACCCGGCCGGACAGAGCGCGTTCGAGCGGGCGGCGCTTCTCGGCCGCCTCGAGCGAGCGCGCCAGATCGAGCGCGAAGGCCCGCGAATAGCCATCGAGAATGACCGTGCCGAGGCTGTGCACGGCAAGGCTGCCGTCGCCCGCGGCTTCGGGCAGCGCACCGCTGACCGATTGGGCCGTGACCGTGCTGCTGGTCCCGGCCAGCGTAGTCGTGCCGATCGGCTGGAACGCGCGTTGAACATTGAGTCGGCCATGGCCAAAAGTCGTGTCGTTACCGGTCACGCCAAGGTCGTCAGCGCTGCTGAGCAGGATGCTGATGATCTGTTGCCCGGTGAGGTTGGGGAAGGCCTGCGCCATCAGTGCCACCGCGCCGGTGATGATCGGTGCCGAAAAACTGGTGCCCGAATAGAGATAACCGGTGCCGGTGTGATCGATTGTGCGTACGGCCTGGCCAAGCGCCGCGAGATAATATGGCGACCCCGTCCCGGCCCGATTTGAAAAGGCGGCCAGCTGAGTGAGGCCGCCATCGAGCGCGCCGGCGATGATCACCTGCCCCGGATAGGCCTGCGCCGCGCTCATCGCGAACGGGTCCGAATTGATGCCCTTGACCGGGTCCTCGCCGTCGTTGCCGGCCGACATCACAATCACGATCCCGGCATTGACCGCACGGCCGATCGCCGCGAGCAATTGCGATCCGGCGGGATCGCCGCCGAGCGACATGTTGATCACTCGCGCCCCGGCCAGCCGAGCGGCATCGACCCCGCTGGCGATCGCACTGTCGAAGAAATTGCACCCGCCGTCGGCCGAGGTGTCGGCGCAGGTGCCAGGCGCGTCGGCGCGCAGCGCGATGATGGTTGCGTCAAACGCGACGCCGAGATTCTGCAAATCGTTGCGCGCCCCGGCAGCGGTCGCGGCAACCGCGGTGCCGTGGCCGTCTTCGTCCGAGAGCGGGCGCGTTCCCGCGACATCGCGGCTCGCAGCATCGATCCGGCCAGCGAATTCGGCGAGATCGGGGTTGATCCCCGAATCGATGATCGCGATCTTGACGCCTTTGCCGGTCGACCCGGCCTGCCAAGCGCTGATCGCCTTCGACGACACCGCGCCATTCGAACTATTATACTCGCTGGTGTTTTAATTGACCGTCGACGGAGGGGGGGGCGGGGGCGGGGGCGGTGTGGGGGTCGGTGTCGGAGTTGGCGTTGGAGTTGGAGTGGGTGACGGAGTCGGTCGCGGAGTCGAACTGACGCCGCCACCACCGCCGCCGCAGGCGGACAGGGCGAGCATCAGGCCGCAGGCAGTCGATGCCATCAGTCGATTCATTTTGCGAAAACTCCCCTCAACCCCCTGGAATTTAACAACTTTCAATCCACAATATGCCTAATTGAACCTTTCCGTATGATGAAGGACAATTTCGCGTTAGGCGAGCGACAATGAATCCGAATTTCGCTTATGTCACCGACTGGATCTTCGACCTCGACAATTGCCTGTACCCGGCTTCGACCGGGCTGTTCGACCTGATCGACCAGCGCATGGGGGCGTACATCCAACGCTTGCTCGATTGTGATCCGGCCGAAGCGCGGCGGGTGCAGAAAATGCATTTCCACGACCATGGTACGACGCTCGCTGGGCTGATGAAGCACCACGGCGTCGATCCGCACGAATTCCTCGCCGACGTCCATGCGATCCCGCTCGACCGCATCGCTCCCGACGCACTCTTGTCGCGCGGGCTCGGCCGCTTGCCGGGACGCAAGCTGATCTTCACCAACGGCGACGCGCCCTACGCGCGGCGCGTACTCGACGCGATCGGCATCGCGTCGCACTTCGACCAGCTGCACGACATCCATTCCGCCGAGCTTCGCCCCAAGCCCGATCGCCACGGCTACGAGCTGCTGCTCGAACGCTTCGCGATCGACCCGGCGCGCGCGGTGATGGTCGAGGATATGGCGCAGAATCTGAAGCCCGCCAAAATGCTTGGCATGACCACGGTGTGGGTCGACAATGGCTCGGAACGCGGCAATCACGGCCACCATCCCGATTATATCGACCATGAAATTGCCGACGTCGGCTTATGGCTCGATCAGATCATGAAGGACGACCAATGACCGACCAGCTTGCCGCGATCATCGATTCCGCGTGGGACGCGCGCGACGGCCTGTCGACCGCGACCACCGGTGACGTTCGCGACGCGGTGGAGGCGGCGATCGAAGCGCTCGATTCGGGCACGGCGCGCGTCGCCGATAAGGTCGATGGGGCGTGGCGCGTCAACCAATGGCTCAAGAAAGCCGTTTTGCTGTCGTTCCGCCTCAATGCGATGCGCGAGATCGACGGTGGCCCAGGCGGCGCGCCATGGTGGGACAAGGTCGATTCGAAATTCCTCGGCTGGGATGCCGCCAGGTTCGGCGCCGCCGGCTTTCGCGCGGTGCCCGGCGCGATTGTTCGCAAGGGCGCCTATATCGCGCCGGGCGCGGTGCTGATGCCGAGCTTCGTCAACCTCGGCGCTTATGTCGGCGAAGGAACGATGGTCGACACCTGGGCAACGGTTGGCAGCTGCGCTCAGATCGGCCGCAACGTCCATATCTCGGGGGGCACCGGGATCGGCGGGGTGCTCGAGCCGCTTCAGGCGGGGCCAGTGATCATCGAGGACGATTGCTTCATCGGCGCGCGTTCCGAAGTCGCCGAGGGCGTGGTGGTCGAGCAAGGCGCGGTGATTTCGATGGGCGTATTCCTTGGCGCCTCGACCAAGATCGTCGACCGCGCAACCGGCGAAGTGATCTACGGGCGCGTGCCGGCTTATTCGGTGGTCGTGCCCGGCGCCATGCCGAGCGACAAGGGCGGCCCGAGCCTCGCCTGCGCGGTGATCGTCAAGCGCGTTGATCAACGCACCCGCTCCAAAACCTCAATCAACGAGCTGCTGCGCGACTAACCGCCGGCGGGGCTGTCAGCCTCGGCCAGCAGCGCCTTGGCCTCGGCGCTGGTCCAGTCGAGATCGCCGACATAGCGCCATACTTCCTTGCCCGCGGCGT
>JAJAYY010000122.1 GCA_026785965.1 Sphingomonas bacterium | reverse complement strand
TTGTTCAATAGACTGGCGGATTGCGCCGTCAAGTCATCAGGGCACCGTGTCGGGCCATACTCTTGAAGGTTTTGCGCCGGCTCGCCGGCAGCTGTGGCGACGACCTCTGGCCGATAGCGGACGGGCTGGTCACGGCAGGGATCGATCTATCGCAGTCATTAGTCTGCTTCGCCGCAGGCATGATAGTCGAATGATCAAGCGCACAGTTCGCGCGTTCCAACATCGGCCTTCATAGCCAAAACCGGACCTCAAACTGCAATTTCATCGGCTGGAACACTAAAGCCGCCCACTCAGGAAACGTTTTGGGGATGGCAAGCCGCCCCGTTCGTTACGCAGCGTCGTTGAAAACAGACCTGTCGCAGGATCGTAGACGGGCCCCCAATCAACCATGCGGTACCGCTCAATAACACGCGCGCACTCGATATCGTCCCATGGTCGGAAAATGCGGATCTCGCCACCATTCAGGAGCACTCGTGTAAATGGCCGCACTGTCGCTTGGTCGACAATAAAAACTGCAAGCTGGGCATCACGAGCACGGCACTTAGGATCAAGGCGGACGCTTGTACCTCAACCTTCGTGGTGCAGAGCCCCCGTGAGTATTTCTTTGAAAGCAGTGCCCCGATCGACAGGTGTCGAGCGGATGGCCACCGTGAGATTTAGTCGAACACTAACCCTAGCACTGGGAAGTTGGCCGAATGTGGAGTCGCAGTGGTGGAATATGAGTCAGCTTCCACGGAACGCGACACGTTAGTCGAACCAGCTGAGTCCATCGTGGGCGGATCGGCCAGCCGATCCTAGCTGGTTCGAACCCAGTAGGGCTCACCGCTTTCCCATTTTCCACGATCACGTCTCCGAGGTGAAGCCGAACCTCGCCGCGGGACGACGCTGCGAATCGTCGCGCGGCTGGAAGGTCACCTTGCGGTTGCGGAAATCGACCGTGACGGCGCCGAACGAGCGCAGCACATCCATCCCCATCAGCATCGCCGGGCTATCGCCCATCCCGAGCTGATCGAACGGCTGGGACACTGCAAAGGCAATCGGCATGCGCTGGATGACGATGGTGCGTTGAATCACGACTTCACGCAGCAAGCCATAATCGACCTCGACCACTTCGCCGGTGATCGCGAGCATCGAGATGCGCCGCAACGGTCCGACCCGGTGGCTGCGCTCAAGCGCTCGCCGCAGCGCCAAATTGCCCATCGAAACGCTCGTTCCGGTATCGAGAATGACGTCGATCTTGACTCGATCGGCGCTCGCCCGACTCATCACCAGCCGGCCATCGCGCAGCCCAGCGCGAACCCGCACGTCGCCGACCAAGGGCTGCGCGCCCCACTTCGGCGCATTGGTGATCGCGAGCGTGCGGCGTTTGAAGTCGAACTTGACCTGCTGATCGACCAGGCTGTCAATTCCAAGCAGCCCATCGGCGCCAAGCGCGCCACGCCTGAAGGTCAGGGCATCGACCTCGCGATGGATGCGGTTGTTGATCGACAGTTCGGGGATACGGACCATCGGCACCCGCCGTTCCCCGGCGAAACTATAAATCCGCCTTTCCCCGCGGCTGACGAAATTCATTGTACGGGCGAGTTCGGTCGAAATCGCGCTCTGTTCGGCACCGGTGTCGATCAGGAATTGGTGCGGCGCGCCGCTGGCAAAGTGGATCGGCACCGTCATCCGATCGGACGGGTCGACCTGGAACCGCAGCATGGCGGCGTCGGACAATTCGGGCGGCGGCACCGACGGCGGCGCAGCGCCGAGCAAACCGATCAGCAACGGCAACGAGAGCAAGGCGGCGCGCGTCATGGCACCATCTCCCTTCCGCCGCTGATGCTATGCCTTCCGCATGCCTGAGGCAATCAGCATGACCGGCGCCCGCCGCCGGTGTGTCAGGGGGGGGCGCGGCCTATCTGCCGGAGCCTAGCGCCCCTGGCGCTCGTAGGTCTGTTTGCAGCGATCAGTCACCGTCTTGCTGCACGCCAGAAGCTCGCCACTCGCCGCCACTGGGGCAAAGACCGACGACTGATCGGGACTGACCACGACCTTGGCGCCGGCCGGGACGGTCGGCATGGCGTTGGCACCGGCCGGAACCGCTGCGGGAGCGGAAATGACGGCGATCCCGCGCGAGTCGCGCTCGGGTGCGCTCTGGGCCAGTCCGCCCGTCGACGTGGTCACTGCCACGGCGGCCAATATCGCTAGCTTCATCTTGCTCTCCCTGGTTGATGGTTGCCCGTCATGCGGGGTCCGAAACGATAACGTCGGCGAAAGGATTTCGGTCCAAGCATCATCTGCCCGCTCCTTGCGGAGGGGGACTCCACCACTTCGGGGCGGAGTTCAACCATCTGGTAACAAGCAGGAATCTATGACGGTTCGAGAGCGGCACGGAAAGTCGAGCACGCCATCAGCGGGACTGTGGGTCGAGGAGAGCGTGGCGTGAACGGACAACAGGTTGAGACGACGCTTTACTCGCTGTCCGTCGCCGCCCCCGCGCCCGCCGAACGGCGCGACAGCGAGCGGCTGATGACGCTGTACCGGGTCGGATCGTTATCGATCGGCGATCGTCGCGAGCTATGCTTGATCAAGAACATCAGCGCGGGCGGAATGATGGTTCGGGCGTATTGCAATATCCCCACATCGACCCGCCTGTCGGTCGAACTCAAGTGCGGGCAGCCGATTGACGGCAGCGTCAGCTGGGTTCGCGAATCGAACATCGGGATCGTGTTCGATCAGCCGGTCGATGTGATCGACATTCTGGCGACCTCGCTTCATGGCCCGCGCCCGCGAATGCCGCGAATCGAGGTGTTCAGCCTGGTCACCGTGCGCGACGGCGCGATGACCTATCGCCTTAAGACCTGCGACATCAGCCAGGGCGGACTCAAAGTGCAGGGCGAAACGATTATCGCGCCTGGCAGCGACGTGGTCATCACTCTGCCCGGACTGGAGCCGCTGCGCGGCGTGATTCGCTGGGCCGAAGGCGGTCAGATAGGGCTGACCTTCAACCGCATGCTCAACTTGACGTTGCTGGTCGAATGGCTCCAACGGCAACGCGAAGCGGTTCGCACTTTAGGCTGAACGGCGCGAAAGCGAGGGTTCAGTCGGACAGCGGAGTGATCGAAATCCAGTGCTCGGCGAGCTTGCGCTCCTGCTGAGTCAGTTCGCGCGACGCGAGTCCCGGGCGGCGGAAGTCGGGGGTCGTGCGCGGCCGCGGCGGAGGGATGTGATTACGCACCTGCTCGGGATCAAGCTTGTGCGCGAAAGCGACCCCGGCC
>JAJAYY010000121.1 GCA_026785965.1 Sphingomonas bacterium | reverse complement strand
CCATTGTCGCCAAAAGCGCGGCTATGCCTTCGCCGTGGCGCACCGCGCTCATCTCCGCCGCCGCTGTGGCCGCCCTCGTCGCGGGTGGAACGCTGATTGCGCAGCTTGAAGCGGGTGATCGCGGGATCCTGCCGATCGACAGCAGCGGGACGCTCGAAATCACTGGGATCAAGGTCGATGTCGGGGGCAAGGATGCCGCTGCGGCGCGCTATGCCGGGTGGCGAATGGCGCAGCGCGAAGGCTTCAAGGCTTTGTGGGCCAAGACCAACAAGCGCCCGATCAGCGAGGCGCCGACCTTAAGCGATTCGACCCTCGACGGGCTGGTCGCGTCGATCATCGTCGAGCGCGAGCAGATCGGTCCCAACCGCTACATCGCCGAATTGGGCGTGCTGTTCGACCGCTCGCGCGCCGGGATGCTGCTCGGGGTTGGCGGGGTCCAGCGGCGCTCGGCGCCGATGTTGCTGATTCCGCTTACTGTCACCGCGGGAAGCGTGACCTCGGTCGAACTCAAGAACAGCTGGCAGCGCGCATGGGCGCAATATCGCACCTCGCAAAGCGCAATCGATTATGTCCGGGTCAGCGGGATGGGGGTCGATCCATTGCTGATCAATGCCGCCCAGACCGGGCGCCCAGGGCGCGGCTGGTGGCGCAATCTGCTCGATCTTTACGGGGCGTCGAATGTGCTCGTCGCTGAAGTCCGGCTTCACCGGCTATACCCCGGCGGGCCGGCGCGGGGCGAGTTTTACGCGCGCTTCGGTCCGGACGGCGATCCGATCGGGACGTTCAATCTGACCGCCAAGGATAGCGCCGACATCCCGCGCATGATGGCCGAGGGGGTGCAGCGGATCGACGATCTGTTCACCCGCGCGCTTGCCGCGGGAATGTTCGTCCATGATAGTTCGCTCGACATTCCGCTGCCGCCGCCGCCGGTCGAGGAAGGCGTCGCGACCGAACAGCCCGCCAATGGTCCGGCGACCGCGATACAATTGCTGGTCAGCGCGCCCGACGGCGCCGCGCTGTCGAGTGCGATTGGCCAGATCCGCTCGATCAACGGGGTCCAGGCCGTGACCGAGCGCAGCCTCGCGATCGGCGGGACGAGTTCGCTGATCGTCACCTATCGCGGCGACATTTCGGCGCTTCGTGCGGCGCTGATGGCGCGCGGCTGGGCGGTCGATTATGTCGGCGGGATGCTGCGCGTGTCGCGTGGCGCACCGCCGCCTTCGCGAGCGCCAGTCGCGCCGCCGACTGCGCCCGCGCCTGCTTCCATGTCGACGCCATGAAAACCGGCCCTGACCAGATCGCACTGCCGCTCGACTGGCCCCATGCCGGCGACGACGGCCGCTTCCTCGTGTCCGACGCCAATCGCGCCGCGTTCGAGCATTTCCGCACCTGGAGCCTGTGGCCGGTCAAGGCGACGATCCTGACCGGGCCGCGGCGATCGGGGCGAACGCTGTTGGCGCGGGCGTTCTGCACGCGCGTTGGCGGACAATTGGTCGACGGCGCCGAGCGCTGCGACGAGGAAGCGCTGTTTCACGCCTGGAACGCCGCGCAAGAGAGCAAGCGACCGCTGGTGATGATCGCCGACGAAGTTCCCCCGGCGTGGGACGTCGCCTTGCCCGATCTCCGCACCCGGCTCGCGATTACCCCCATCGCGCGCATATCCGAACCCGACGACACCTTGTTCGAGGGGCTGGTGCAATTGCTGTTCGCCGACCGCGGGCTGCACATTCCGGGCGAGGCGCTGCGGTTTGTCGCCGAGCGCGTCGAGCGCAGCTATTACATGGCCGAGCGCGCGGTCGAGGCGATTGATCGCTTCGCCATCGCCGACCGCGCCCGGCTGACCCTGCCGACAATCCGCCGCGCGCTGGCCGAGGGCGGGCTGATCGACCAGCGCGGGGCGGCATGACCGCGCGCCCCCCGATCAAGCCTGATCCCAAACGCTTCTTCAATCGCGAGCTGTCGTGGTTGTACTTAAACCGACGCGTGCTCGAGGAAGCGTCGAACCCCGCGCACACGATCCTCGAAAGGCTCCGATTCCAGTACATTTCGCGCTCGAACCTCGACGAATTCTTCATGACCCGAGTGGCCGGCTTGAAGGGCCAGCAGCTCCAGTCGATCGAAAATCTGTCGATGGATGGCCAGACCCCGTCGCAACAGCTCGACGCGATCGCCGCCGAGGCCGATGCGCTGGTCGTCGCGCAGCAGGCCGAATGGATCTTGCTGCTCGATATGCTCGCCGACTCGGGGGTTGAGGTCATCGCCGCCGAGCAATGCACGGCGACCGAAAGCGAATGGCTCGAACGGCATTTCCGCGAGCAGATTTTGCCCGTGCTGACCCCGCAGGCAATCGATCCGTCGCATCCGTTTCCGTTCATCACCAATCTCGGCCTGAGCCTGATCTTCGCGCTAGAGACCGACAGCGACGGCGAAGAAGTGACCGAATTGCTGATGATCCCGTCGACGCTCAAGCGGTTCGTCCGCCTGCCCGGCGACCATGCCAGATTCATCGCCATCGATAGTGTCATCCGCGCCCATCTCGGGCTGCTGTTCCCCGGTTTTCGCAAGGTCACATCGGGCGCCTTCCGGCTGCTGCGCGACAGCGATATCGAGGTCGAGGAGGACGCCGAGGATCTCGTCCGTTACTTCCGCTCGGCGATCAAGCGCCGCCGCCGCGGGCGAGTCATCCGACTCGAGTTCGCCGCCGGCACGCCGATCGAACTAGAAGATCAGGTCCGCGCCGGGCTTGCTGCGACGTCGGCGTTGGTGTCCGAAAGCGGCGGCTTCATCGGTATCGTCGACCTTGGACAGTTGGTTGAAGTCGACCGCCCCGACCTTAAATTCCCGCCCTACAGCCCGCGCTTCCCCGAACGCGTCGTCGAGCATGACGGCGACTGCTTCGCCGCGATCCGCGCCAAGGACTTCGTCGTCCACCACCCCTACGAAAGCTTCGAAGTGGTGGTCGCCTTCCTCCGCCAGGCGGCCGAGGACCCCGACGTCGTTGCGATCAAGCAGACGCTGTACCGGGCGGGCAAGCAATCGGCGATCATCGATGCGCTGGTCGCCGCGGCGGAGGCGGGCAAGTCGGTCACCGCAGTGGTCGAGCTCAAGGCTCGGTTCGACGAGGAACAGAATCTCCTGTGGGCGAGTCGGCTCGAACGCGCCGGGGTGCAGGTGATCTACGGCTTCGTCGAATTGAAGACCCACGCCAAAGTGTCGATGGTGATCCGCCGCGAAGGGCCGACGCTGCGCACCTATTGCCACTTCGGGACCGGCAATTATCACCCCACCACGGCGCGCATCTACACCGACCTTAGCTTCTTCACCGCCTCGCGCCGGGCGGCGCGCGACGCGGCCAAATTGTTCAACCTGATCACCGGCTATGTCCCGCCCCGCGGGCTAGAATTGCTGACCCTCAGCCCGAAGAATTTGCGCGAACGCTTTCTCGCCTTGATCGACGGCGAGATTGCCCATGCCAAAGCCGGGCGCCCGGCGGCGATTTGGGCCAAGATGAATAGTCTGGTCGATCCGGCGATCATCCTCAAATTGTACGAGGCGAGCGAAGCCGGGGTCTCGATCGACCTGATTGTTCGCGGCGTGTGCTGCCTGCGCCCCGGGGTGGTCGGAATGTCGACCAACATTCGCGTCAAATCGATCGTCGGGCGATTTCTTGAGCACAGCCGCATTTTTGTCTTCGCCAATGGGAAAAGGCTGCCCCACGCCGATGCCCGCATCTACATCAGCTCGGCCGACTGGATGCCGCGCAATTTCGACCGCCGGGTCGAATATATGATGCCGCTCGAAAATCCGACGGTCCACGCCCAGGTGCTCGACCAGGTGATGATCGCCAATCTGATCGACAATGAGCAAAGCTGGCTGCTTGAGCCCGACGGGACCTACCAACGAATTATCCCGGGCAAGCGTCATTTCAACCTTCACCGCTACTTCATGACCAACCCGTCGCTGTCAGGGCGCGGGGCGTCATTGGCGGGCAAAGCGGTGCCCAAACAGCGCCAGACGCAGCGCGGCTGATGGCGGCAAAGCCCTTCGGCCCGGTCGGGATCATCGACATTGGCAGCAATTCGGTGCGCTGCGTTGCTTATGGCGGAAGCGCGCGCGTGCCGTCGAACCTGTTCAACGAGAAGACCGTCGCCGCACTCGGTCGCGGGCTGGCGGTCGACGGCAAGCTCGACGAGGAGGCGATGGCGCAAACGCTTGAAGCGCTGGCGCGGTTTCGGCTTTTGGGCAAGGAGATGGGCCTCAAGAAACTTCACACCGTGGCGACCGCGGCGGTGCGCGATGCGACCAACGGCGTGGACTTTCTCAAGCGCATCACCGCGCTTGGGTTGAAGCCGCGATTGCTGTCGGGGAAGGACGAAGCCGAATTGTCGGGGCTCGGCGTGATTTCGGCGATCCCGCGGGCGCACGGCATTGTCGGCGACCTTGGCGGCGGCAGTCTCGAATTGGTCGGGGTCGCGCGCGGCGCAGCGGGGGAGGGCGTATCGCTTCCGCTCGGAGTGCTGCGCGTTGGCGCCAATCCCGATCAAGCCGAGCTCCGGCGAACCATCCGCGGCGCGGTCAATCACGGCCGCCTCGACGAGGCCGCGCGCGGCCACAGCCTGTACCTCGTCGGCGGCTCGTTCCGCGCGCTTGCCCTGCTCGATTTAAAACTGCTCGGTCACCCGTTGCCGATCGTTCATCAGCATCGTCTGCGGGTCGAGCGATTGCCCGAACTGGCGGCGATTGCCGGCTCCGAGGGAGTGGATTCGCTCAAGGCCCGCTCCGGGCTGTCGGTGGCGCGGATCGCCGCACTGCCGACCGCGGCAAGCCTGCTTGAAGCGCTCCACGCGGTGCTCGAGCCGGCGCGGATCATCGTTTCGGCGTTCGGTCTGCGCGAAGGGCTGTTGTACCGCGACCTCGATCCCGAGACCCGCGCCGAGGATCCGCTGCTCGCTGGCGCGCTCGAGATTGGCGAACGGCTTGGGCGGTTCGGCGATCATGGCGCCGCGCTCGACCAGTGGATCGATCCCTTATTCCCGGCCGAGCCTGAAGAATGGCAGCGTCTCCGGCTCGCCGCCTGCCTGCTTGCCGATATCGGCTGCAACGCGCATCCCGATTTCCGCGCCGAGCGTGCGGTCGATCTTGCGGTCCACGGCAATTGGGTGGGGATCGACGGGCATGGCCGGGCGATGCTCGGGCGAACTTTATGCGCTGCGTTCGGAGGTGACGGCGGGTTCAGCAAGCAGCTTGTCGCTTTGCTCAAGCCGGACGAAGATGAGCGCGCCGCGACGTGGGGCAAGGCGATCCGCCTGGCGCAGCGGTTGAGCGGCGGGACCGAAGCATTGCTGCGCAAGTCGAGCCTTGCGCTGAAGGATCGGCGCGTCGTGCTGACGCTTCAGCCGCGCTACCGGCAGCTCGCCTCGGGCGCGGTCGAACGGCGGCTGCAGCAGCTCGCCAAGGCGCTCGATCGATCGCCGGTCATCGCCTTCGCCTAACCGCAGCTGGCGCGTTCGACGCGGTTGGCGCCGTCGAGGTAGACCGTCAGCCGATCGCCGCGATAGTCCATCGTCACCATCATCCCCTTGGCGACCCAGCGCAGCACCCGCGCGCCCGAGGCGGCAAGCATGTCGGCGCCAAGCTGTTGGGTCGCCTCGCGTCCAACGAAGCTCGGCAAGGCGGCGCTTCGGCAAAGGTCAAGCGGCTCGGCCATCACCGGCGGTTCGGCAGGAACGGTCGCGCAGGCGGCGAGCGGCAGGAGTAAAGGCAATAAGGCAAAACGCATGGGGGGTCTCCTTAACAGCGCGATCACCCCATCAAGCGTTGGGCGCGCTGTCGGGTTCCTCAATCGCTCCGGCGGTGCGCGTCAGCTTCAACTTGCCATGCTCGGTTGCAAAGGCGAGGCGGCCCTCGACCAGGTCGAGCGCGTCGCGTCCGAATTCGTCATACCGCCAGCCCGACAGGATGTTGAGCTGGTCGCGCACGCCGGCTGCGAGCAGTTCGAGTTCGTCCGAGCGGGCGATCAGCTTGGCGGCGACTCCGGCTTCCTTGGCGCGGATCTTGAGCAGCAGCTTGAGCAGGTCGCTGACCAAAGCGGCGTCCTTGGTCAGGCCGGGGCGGCGCGGCTCGCGCGCCGGAAGATCCTCGGCGTCGAGCGGCTCGGCCTTGGCCAGCGCCGCCATCATTCGCTGGCCGATGTCATTGTTGCGCCATCCCGCCGACAGGCCGCGCACCTTGCCAAGGTCTTCCTGCGTCTTGGGCGGATGTCCGGCGATATCGTTGAGCGTGTCGTCCTTGACGATTCGGCCGCGGGGTAAATTCTTGCCGCGGGCTTCAGTCTCGCGCCAACCGGCCAGCGCCTTCAAGCGCCCGAGCACCTGCGGATTGCGGCTCGGCAGCTTGAGCCGCTTCCACGCATCCTCGGGTGGGAACGCAAACGACGAGGGGTCGGCAAGCCGCTCCATTTCCTCGTCCAACCAGGCGCCGCGCCCGGTCTTCTTCAACTTGGCGACCAATTTGGGGAAGATTGTCGCAAGATGGGTGACGTCGCCGATTGCATAATCGATCTGGCGCTTGTCGAGCGGGCGCCGCGCCCAGTCGGTGAAGCGTGCGCCCTTGTCCAGATTATGCCCGAGAATGCTTTCGACCAAATTCGAATAGCCGATCTGCTCGCCATGGCCCAACGCCATCGCCGCGATTTGCGTATCGAACAGCGGATTGGGAATCTCGCCGGTCATATTGTGAATGATCTCGAGGTCCTGCCCGCCGGCGTGGAATACCTTGAGCACGTCGTGATTGCGCACCAGCAGGTCGAGCAAAGGATCGAGGTTGAGCCCGTCGGCCATGGGGTCGATCGCCGCAGCTTCGTCTGGAGTCGCGATCTGCAGCAGGCAGAGGATCGGCCAATAGGTATTCTCGCGCATGAACTCGGTGTCGACCGCGACAAAGTCGTGGGCGGACATTCTCGAGATGAGGGCGGCGAGCTCGTCGGTGGTGCTGATTAGCGGATGAATTTTCATGTGGGCCGCGCCATAGCCGCCCTTGGCCGCCTTGACAAAGCGCTTCCCGAAAGGCGAAGCGGCGGCGCGAAATTCCACCCCTCGGAATTGCCCATTTGCCAAGCGAGCCCAAACCCATGCACGCCTACCGCACGCACACTTGCGCCGACCTACGCGCCGCCGACGTCGGATCGACCGTTCGCCTGTCGGGCTGGATCCACCGCAAGCGCGACCATGGCGGGGTGCTGTTCGTCGATTTGCGCGACCATTATGGACTGACCCAGCTCGTCTGCCGCGCCGGGACCGAGGCGCTTGCCACGCTCGATTCGCTGCGCGTCGAATCGGTCGTCACTGTTACCGGCGAAGTCGTCGGGCGCGAGGGCGGGGCGGTCAACGCCAAGCTCGCCACTGGCGACATTGAGATCGTCGTCGCTGCGATCGAGGTCCAGTCGCCGGCCGCCGAATTGCCAATGCCGGTCGCGGGCGAGGCCGAATATCCCGAGGACATTCGTCTACGCTACCGCTACCTCGACCTGCGCCGGGAGCGGCT
>JAJAYY010000120.1 GCA_026785965.1 Sphingomonas bacterium | reverse complement strand
CGTCGCTGACCAGCACGAAGCCGCGGTCGAGCAGGCGCAGGGTCAAGTCCGACTTGCCCGACCCCGAGGGGCCGGTGATCAGCACCGCGCGGCCGTTGAGCGCGACGGTCGAGGCGTGGATCGTCTCCGAGCTGAGGCGGATGCTCACGCCGGCCTCGCAATGTCGATCGGTGCCGCCGGCAGGCGGAAGGTGAAGCGGGCCCCCGAGGGCGCGTCGTCGCGGTCGGTCACATCAATCTCCCCGTCATGGCCCTCGACGATCGCTCGCGCGATGGCAAGGCCGAGTCCCGAATGGCGGCCGAACTGCTCGGCCTCGGGCCTTACTGAATGGAAGCGGTTAAAAATCGCTTCGCGTTGCTCGGGCGCTACGCCCGGGCCTTCATCGTCGATGCGGATCAGGATTTCGTCGCCGACGTGGGTCGCGGCGACTTCGACCAGCCCCTTGGCGGGCGAGAAGCTGATCGCATTGTCGATCAGATTGTCGATCGCGCGCGCCAGCCGCCCCGGTTCGCCCAGCGCGATCGTGCTCGCCCGGCGCGGCCGCGCGAACGCCAGCCGGACATTGCCGGTCTCGCGCCGATTTTCCCAGCTCGCCACCAATTGGCCTATCAGATTGCCGACATCGACCGGCTCGAACCGCGCCCGCGCCAGTTCGGCATCGGTCCGCGCTGCCTCGCCGATGTCGCCGATCAGCCGGTCGAGCCTGAGGACATCCTGGCGGATGACGTCGATCAGCTGGCGGCGCAGCGCGGGGTCCTCGATCCGGTCGAGGCTGTCGACCGCGCTGCGCAGCGAGGCGAGCGGATTCTTGAGCTCGTGCGTGACGTCGGCGGCGAACGCCTCTATATTGTCGATCCGGCGGCGCAGCGACTGGCTCATGTCGCTCACCGCGCGGGCCAGCGTGCCAATCTCGTCGCGGCGCGAGGGCAGGCGCGGCACGCGCACCTCGCGCGCCCGGCCGAGCCGCACGCGGTGCGCCGCGATCGCGATTCGCCTGAGCGGCCGAACGATCGTCCGGGCGAGGAACAGCGACAGCAGCACCGACAGGATCGCGACCATCCCCAGCGCGGCGCCGAGCGAGCGGCGCTGCTTTCTGACGGTGCGGGTGAAACTGCGATCATTGTCGGTGACCAGCAGGGTCGACCCGTCGTCGAGCGGCGCGGCGGCCGAAAACACCGGGGTCAGTTCGGGTGCCTGGCGCAGATCGGTGACGATCGTTCCGCTCTGCCGCGATGCCTGCACCTCGCTCCACGCCTCGGCGCGGTCGATCTTCGGCTCGACGAAATCCTCGAGCGTCTTTTCGTCGACCAGCGTGTTGAACCCGCGGTCGAGCGCGCGCGCGGCATCCTTGTTCCAGCGCTGGGTGGCGGGGTCGCGCAAGCGGTAGGTCGGGTCCGTGACCCGCCAGCTATCGAGCGCCAGTACGCCGTCGGCGCGGTACAGCCGCAGCCGCCCGGAGCTATGGCGCGACAGCTGGGCGAGCAGCGACTCGCGCTGACCCGGGGCGACCGCCTGGATCGCGGTCGCGGCCATGCTCGCTTCGGTCGCGACGAGCGCGAGGCGCTCCTTCTGGAGGCGGTTGCGATAGGCATCGAGATAGACCACCGCGAGCCCGATCAGGACGATCGTCAGCACGTTGACCGCGAGGATGCGGTACGACAGCGTCCACCGGCCCGACCAGATCAGGACGAGGTCGCTCTCGTCATTCCTCTCCGAATCGATATCCGACGCCATACAGGGTCTCGATTGCGTCAAACTCTCCGTCGACGGTTCGGAACTTGCGGCGAATGCGCTTGATGTGGCTGTCGATCGTGCGATCGTCGACATAAACGTCGTCGTGATAAGCGACGTCAAGCAACTGGTTGCGCGTCTTGACCACGCCTGGACGCTGCGCCAGCGCCTCGAGGATCAAAAATTCGGTCACCGTCAGCGTGACGTCCTTGCCGTCCCAGCGGACCTTGTGCCGCGCCGGATCCATCACCAGCCGCCCGCGATCGAGCAACGGCGCATCGGCCGCCGCCTGATCGGCCTCCGACTGGGCGACTCCCCGTGCCAGGTCCTGGCGGCGGAGCAAGGCGCGGATCCGGGCGATCAGCAGGCGCTGCGAAAAAGGCTTTGAAATATAATCGTCGGCACCCATTGCCAGCCCGAGCGCTTCGTCGAGCTCATCGTCCTTCGAGGTCAGGAAAATCACCGGCATCGCGCCAGCGTCGCTGTTCAGCTCGCGCACCCGGCGGAGCAATTCCATCCCGTCCATCTGCGGCATCTTGATGTCGAACACGCCCATGTCGGGGGGGTTGTCGGCAAACGCCTTCAGCGCCGCCTGGCCGTCGGTATAAACCCGCGTCACGAAACCTTCGGCCTGGAGCGCGATCGACACCGACGTAAGGATGTTGCGGTCGTCGTCGACCAGCGCGATGACGTGGCTCATTCGGCGATCCTCATGCGGTGCGGCGATAGCATGGCTTGGCGCCGACACAAGCAGGCCAAGGCGCTGTGACCGTTTGGGGATCGGCGGGTATAGGCCCGGCGTAAGGCACAGCGGCATCAGCCATTGTTCGGGCCTCGCCGTTGATATTTCAGGGAGAATTGAAGTGACCGAGCGTACCCCCGCGCACCGGCTTGATGCACAGGGAATTGAGACCGGCGCCACGGTCCACTGGAATTTGACGACCGCACCCCTGGTCGAACAGGCCGTTTCGCGCGGCGAAGGCAAGCTCGCCAAAGATGGTCCGCTAGTCGTCAAGACCGGTCGCCAGACCGGACGCAGCGCCAACGATCGCTTCGTCGTCCGCAATGCGGTCAGCGAAGACACGGTGTGGTGGGGCAAGTCCAATCTTCCGATGGACGCCGATGCGTTCGACCGCCTTCACGCCGACTTCGTCGCCGCGCTCGCCGCCCGCGACACGCTGTACGTCGCCGACCTCTACGGCGGATCGCAGCCCGAGCATCGCGTCAAGGTGCGCATGATCAACGAGCTGGCGTGGCATAATTTGTTCGTCCGCACGATGCTGGTCCGCCCCGAAGCCGCGGAGTTGGAGAGCTTCGTTCCCGAATATACGATTATCGCCTTGCCCAGCTTCAAGGCCGATCCGGCGCGCCACGGCTGCCGCAGCGAGACGATCATCGCGGTCAACCTCGAGAAGAAGATCATCCTGATCGGCGGCACCGCTTACGCCGGCGAGATGAAGAAGTCGGTGTTCAGCCTGCTCAACTTCCTCCTCCCGCCGCAGGGCATCATGCCGATGCACTGCTCGGCCAACATCGGCCCTAACGGCGATACCGCGATCTTTTTCGGGCTCAGCGGCACCGGCAAGACCACCCTGTCGGCCGATCCCAAGCGCACGCTGATCGGCGACGACGAGCATGGCTGGTCGGACACGGCCGTGTTCAACTTCGAAGGCGGTTGCTACGCCAAGATGATCCGCCTTTCGGCCGAGGCCGAGCCCGAGATCTTCGCCACCAGCAAGCGCTTCGGAACCGTGCTCGAGAATGTCGTCATGGACGAGACGACGCGCGAGCTCGACTTCGACGATGCTACGCTCGCCGAGAACAGCCGCGGGGCCTATCCGATCGACTATATCCCCAACAGCTCCGAGACGAATAT